>JAYKIX010000029.1:0-13284 GCA_035286005.1 Synechococcus sp.
AGATGGTGCGCCAGGCCTTGCCATCGATGTTCATCGGCTGCGGATCAGCGGGGAATGCACCATGCTGCCCCCCGATGGGACAGGCCCCGATGCGCTGTGATCGCCGCCAACTGCTGGGCATGGTCGCGGGTGCCCTGGGCAGCGCCGCCCTGGCAGCGCGCACCACACCGCAAGCGGCCACAGCCGCTCCATTCCTCCCATCCCCATCCGGCGAGAGGCTTCGCCTCGGCCTGATCAGCGACCTCAACAGCAGCTACGGCTCCACCACTTACATCCCAGCGGTGCATCAGGGCCTCGGGCACCTGCTGGCCTTGCACCCTGCCTTGGTGGTCTGTGCCGGCGATATGGTCGCGGGCCAGAAACGGGGGTTGAGCACGGCCCAGCTTGAGCGGATGTGGGACGGGTTTGCCCGCGATGTTCTCCAGCCGGTGCGCCGGCAGGGCGTGCCGTTCCTCCCGACCATCGGCAACCACGACGGAGCCCCAGGCTTTCTTGATGACCGCATCGTCGCGGCCCGATTCTGGCAAGCGCGGAAACAGGGCCTGGGACTGCAATTCGTGGACAGCAGTGGATTCCCGTTCCACTACAGCGCCCTTCAAGACAACGTGTTCTGGCTGGTTTGGGACGCCAGCTCCAGCCGCATCCCCTCCGCAGAACTCACCTGGGCGCGCCACCAACTCAACAGCCCCCAAGCCCGCAACGCAGGACTGCGTTTGGTGGTTGGGCACCTCCCCCTGTTTGGCCTCAGCCAAGGGCGCGACCGCCCCGGCGAAGTGCTGCACCAAGCCGCCGCGATCCAAACGCTCTTGGAGCAGGGGAACGCGCAGGCCTACATCAGCGGACACCAGCACGCCTGGTATCCCGCTCGTCGCGGTCACCTCGACCTGATTCAACTGGGAGCTCTGGGTAGCGGACCGCGGCGCTTGATCAGCGGCAATCTGCCAGCCCAGCACAGCTTCACCACCCTCGATGTGGACTGGACAGCAGGCACGCTGCGGGAAACAAGCTACGGAGCAGCGAGCGGACGCCGCCTGCGCTGGTCAACATTGCCCGCCCAACTCCGTGGCCATCGGGGGGTTCTCAAACGAAACCAGGCCGAACGCAGGATCACGACCCAGCCGAGGCAACCCTCAAGCTGAGGGAACGCTGAGCCCGGGCCGGATCAGCTGTGTTCGCGCAGGAACCGGATCGTGGCGTTGAGCTCGTCGGCGAAACGATCGATCTCATCGAAGGAGGACGTGAAGCTGAGGCTGGCGCGGGCCGAACCGCTGACGCCGTAATGGCGATGGAGGGGCTGACAGCAGTGGTGACCACTGCGGATGCAGATGCCGCTGAGATCGAGCATCGCTGCAATGTCGTTGGCATGCAGCCCCTCCACCAAGAAGGTGGCCAGGGCACCCCGCTCCGGCTGCTGCTCCGGTGTGGGCCCAAGGATGCGAAGCCCTTCGATCGCCTGAAGACGATCAAACAGATGGGCCGTGAGTTGAGCCTCCCAGGCTTGAATCACATCGAGGCCAAGGTTCTGGAGGTAGGCAATCGCCGCACCCATCCCAATCGCCTCGCCAATGGCTGGAGTGCCGGCCTCGAACTTGTGCGGCAACTCCGCCCAGGTGCTGTGGTCGAGGAAGACGTCCTGAATCATCTCGCCGCCGCCCAGGAAGGGAGGCATGGCCTCCAGCAAAGCTTCCCGCGCCCAGAGGAAGCCCATGCCCGTGGGACCGCAGAGCTTATGGGATGAGCCCACCAGGAAATCAACGCCGAGCTGGCCCACGTCCACGCGCTTATGCGCCAGGCTCTGGCAAGCATCCAGCAGCACTCTGGCGCCTTGCTCAGCGGCCAGGGCCACCACCTCCTCAACGGGGTTGCAGCAGCCCAGAGTGTTGCTGATGTGCACCAGACCCACCAAGCGGGTGCGCGCATTGAGCTTGCTGCTCAGATCCTCGAGGTCGAGGGTGCCCTGCTCGGTCACCCCCACATGCCGCAAGACACAGCCGGTGCGCTGGGCCAGCTGCTGCCAGGGCACCAGGTTGCTGTGGTGCTCCATCACGGTGAGCAACACCTCATCACCGGGCTTCAGTTCGGCATCACCCCAGGTGCGCGCCACCAGATTGATGGCTTCACTGGCATTGCGGGTGAACACAATCTCGCGGGGAGTCGCCGCCGACACGAACTGAGCGGTGATCAGCCGCGCCCCTTCGAACGCTTCCGTGGCCCTGGCACTGAGCTGGTGGGCCCCGCGATGCACATTGGCGTTGTCGCGGGCGTAATACCGCTGCAGAGCCTCCAACACGGCGACCGGCTTCTGACTTGTGGCGGCGTGATCGAGGTAGATGAGCGGCTGCCCCGAGCTGGCCTCTTGATCGAGAATCGGGAAATCAGCACGCGTTCGTTCCGCAAACGAGACAGCAGCGTTACGCTCCAGTGCCGCCGTCATGGATCGAAGCCCTCAAGAAGCTGGTCGATGATGGGCCAGCGCTGAGCCAAGGCTGGCAACTGGTCCACCACCTCCTGGCAATAGCCACGCAGCAACAACGCGGCGGCGCGGGGTGCTGAAATCCCCCGGCTGCGCAGATAGAACAGTTCGTCTTCCTGCAGCTGGGTGACCGTGGCGCCGTGGGCGCAACGCACATCGTCGGCCACGATTTCCAGCTCAGGCTTGGTGTCAATGCGGGCTCGATCCGACAGCAACAGATTGCGGCTGAGCTGGGCCGCGTTGGTGCGTTGGGCCGCCCTGGGCACCTGCACGGCACCGTTAAAAATGCAGTGGGAACGCCCCGCCGCCACCGCCTTCTGCAACTGATCCAACTGACCTTCTTCACCCCCGAAGCGCATCGCGGTATGGGTGGCGAACTGCTGGTCATCGTTGGTGAGAACCAGGCCCTTGAGCACCGTGGAGGCACCTCCATCCACCTGAACTACCCGTGGTTCAACGCGACCCAGCTCCCAGCCCTTGGCCACCGAAATCAACTCGTAAGCACTACGCGGCTCCTGCTCCACAGCGAGATCGGCCAGCAGAGCACCATTCCCATCACCCAGGGCGAGCAGACCGTGGCGAACACGGGATTCCTGACCCAGATGCAGTTCCAGAAGATGGCTTTGGGCCGCGCCCGACGCCCCATGGATCACCTCCAGGAGCTCCAGCTCCGCCTTTTCCTCCACCACCAGCAGCACACGGGTTGGTGTGAGGCTGCTCTGGGCAGCTGCCACGATCACTTCGAAGGGTGGAACCGCTCCTCGAATGCGCAACGCGAGCACCTGGCCGGTGATCGCATGGTTGAACGCAACAGGCCAGCTGCCGCTGCCACCACAGCGCTCCAAGGTGTGCCCGAGGGCCTGCTCGAGTTCATTGCCGATGAGAACGCTCACCCCTGGTGGGAGCACAACACCCTCCAAGGGGTCGCCATCGCCATCAAGCACAAGGCGCCATCCCTTGACGGGGGGCGCTGGTGTGGCACCCAGTGGCTGGCCGTTGCCGCCTGCAGACGCGGAGATCTGTGGCAAAGCCATCAGACCTTCAAGACGGCCGAGATCGGTCAGACGCCAGGCTTCCTGACGGCGCTTGGGAAAGCCGAGTGCCTCCAACGCGGCTCGGCCTCGCGCCTGAACCGGCGCCAGCTCCCCAGTAGGGGCAGGCAGTCCGGTCAACCAGGACGAGAGAGCCTGGTTGACCTTGGCCTTGGCATTGGAGATCGCCACCATGCTCAGCCCTCTCCCTGGCCATGGGCGGCCAACTCCTGGTCCACCCAGTCGTACCCAGTTTTCTCGAGCTCGAGGGCCAGTTCACGCCCTCCGGTACGCAGGATCCGACCTGCCGCCATCACGTGCACGTAATCAGGGGTGATTTCATCCAGCAAACGCTGGTAGTGGGTAATCAACAGGGTGGCGTTGTCGGCCGTGGCCAACTGGTTCACCCCACCAGCAACGATCCGCAAGGCATCGATATCAAGACCAGAATCGGTTTCATCCAGGATCGAGACGACGGGCGCAAGCAACGCCATCTGGAGGATTTCATTGCGCTTCTTCTCGCCACCTGAGAAGCCCTCGTTCACGCTCCGCTCAAGGAAGGCGGGATCCATCTGAACCACGTTCAGACGCTCACGCACATGGTCTTCGAAGTCGAACGTGTCAAGTTCGTCGAGGCCCTGCTGTTGCCGACGGGCATTGCTCGACACGCGCAGGAACTCCAGATTGCTGACGCCTGGAATCTCCACGGGGTACTGGAAACCCAAAAACACGCCCAAGCGAGACCGCTCTTCGGGCTCCAGTTCAAGGAGATCCGCACCGCGGTAGCGCACGGTGCCACCGGTGACCCGATAGGCGGGATGACCGGCCAAGACCTTGGAGAGGGTGCTTTTACCGCTGCCGTTGCGGCCCATCACCGCATGAATTTCACCAGCACGCACCTGAAGGTTCACCCCCTTGAGGATGGGCTGGTCCTCAACGGAGGCATGCAGATCGGTGATATCGAGCAGCAGCTCAGCGTCGGGGCAGATCACGGATGGGAAGCAGAAACTAAAGAGGGAAAACGTGCAGGAACGTGCGGGTCAGATCGCGAAGGGGGCTGTGGCTTATCCCACAGACCCCTCAAGCTTGAGCGCCAACAACTTATCGGCCTCTGCGGCGAACTCCATCGGCAGCTGATTGAACACATCGCGGCAGAAACCGCTCACCATCATCGACACAGCCTCCTCGAAACCAATGCCCCGACTCTGCAGGTAGAAAAGTTGGTCTTCGGAGATCCGGCAGGTGCTGGCTTCGTGCTCGATCGCAGCTTGGGGCTGCTGAGAGCGGATATAGGGGTAGGTATTGGCGGCCGCTTCGTCACCAATCAGCATCGAGTCGCACTGGCTGTAATTGCGCGCACCCTTGGCTCCAGAGCCGATTTGCACCAATCCGCGATAACTGTTGCTGGAGCGCCCGGCACTGATTCCCTTGCTCACGATCGTGGAGCGGGTGCGGGGGCCGACGTGAATCATCTTGGTGCCGGTATCGGCCTGCTGACGATTGTTGGTGAGAGCCACGGAATAGAACTCACCCACTGAGTCAGCACCCTGCAGAACGCAGCTGGGGTACTTCCAGGTGATGGCCGAACCGGTTTCCACCTGGGTCCAGCTGATGCGGCTGCGGGCGCCCCGGCACTGCCCTCGTTTGGTCACGAAGTTATAGATGCCACCGACACCGTTTTCGTCACCGGCATACCAGTTCTGGACGGTGGAATATTTAATGGACGCGTCATCGAGCGCAACCAACTCCACAACTGCAGCATGCAACTGGTTGGTATCGAACATCGGGGCCGTGCAGCCCTCGAGGTAGCTGACGGAGGCCCCTTCCTCAGCAACAATCAACGTGCGCTCAAACTGCCCGGTATCACCGGAGTTGATGCGGAAGTAAGTGGAGAGCTCCATCGGACATTCCACACCCTTGGGAATAAACACGAAGGAGCCGTCGCTGAAAACAGCTGAATTCAGCGCTGCAAAGTAGTTGTCGTTACTGGGAACAACAGTGCCCAGATAACGCTCGATCAGCTCGGGATACTCCTTGACCGCCTCGCTGATTGAACAGAACACCACACCGTGTTCGGCCAGCTTTTCCCGATAAGTGGTAGCAATCGAGACGCTGTCGAAAACAGCATCGACCGCCACATTGCTGAGGCGCTTCTGCTCGCTGAGGGGAATCCCGAGCTTGTCAAACGTCTCGAGGAGCTTGGGGTCAACCTCATCGAGGCTGGCTTTCTTCTCCTGTTGCTTGGGGGCGGCGTAATAAACGATGTCCTGGTAGTCGATCGCTGTGTAGCCGAGCTGAGCCCAGTCAGGCTCCTCGAGGGTGAGCCAGTGCCGGTAGGCGCGCAGGCGGAAGTCGAGCAGAAACTGGGGCTCCTCCTTCTTGGAGGAGATCAGCCGAACAACGTCCTCACTGAGCCCCTTGGGGATCTTCTCAGTTTCAATGTCAGTGACAAAGCCGTACTTGTACGGCTGACTGACGAGATCACGCGTGGAGACACTGGTCATGGTGATCAGCCGGCAGCGGCGTGAATCTCCTCGGTGCTGATGGTCTGCGCATCACAGCGGAAGGCGTTGTCCTCCGTCAGGAACAGCATGCAATGGCATTCCTTGCGCTCGCGCATGGGCACGCAGGGGCAGTTCCAGAACGCCTGCGACACCTCAGCCTCTTTGTCTTCGTAGTGACGGCAGGGGCACAAGGCTCCCCCCAGCTCATCCTTGTGGCGGGCGAGCCCCTTGAGCACAACGGCTGTGACGCCGGAATCGCTGCAAAAATAGGTACCCGTTCGCTGGGCATAGGTTTCCGCAAATTTACGGATCACCTCAAGGCTTTCAGCCGTGGGCTCAGCGTTGCCAGCGAGCGTGTCAGTCATGGGCAGCGATGGGGGGTGCGATCAGCGGAACCTGGCCGTGAACACGCAGGCTTCAGAAATACGAAACCCTGTCGTTTCGTATTTGGAGCTTAAGGCACGGTCACGGCGAGCGCCGGGCAACCGCTATCCACGTTCAGGAAGCGCCATTGTGGCTTCTCTCAGCCCTGCGTGGGCGCAGGAAGAGACGAAGCACGTCCCCTTGCAGCGGTGACCAGCCGCCTCCGATCCGATTGGCAACGACGGGCGGGAGCCAACAACCGCCCGAATTGCGTGGCATCGTTATGGAACGACTCGCGACCCAATGGGCGCACACACGCAGGCCCCAACCCGTGAGACCACGCTCACCCTGCTGCTTCGGCAGGGTGAGACAAGTGCTGCTCAGCTCGCCAGCCAACTGGGGATTTCCGTGCAGGCCATGCGCCGCCACCTGCGCAGTCTTGAAGAGGAGGGGCTCGTGGAATCCAGCCCGATCCCGGACGGACCAGGTCGCCCCTCCAACCGATGGCGACTCACGGATGAGGGCCATCACCACTTCCCCGACGGCAGCGAGAACTTCGCACTAGGCCTGTTGCAATCCATGGCCGCGCACCTGTCTCCCGAAGCCATGACCAGCCTGCTCACCCAGCAGGCCACGGCCAAAGCCGATCGCTACCGCCATGAACTGGGTGCCGCACCGCTGCAGCAGCGCGTGGAACTGCTCGCGGAATTACGGCGTCAGGAGGGTTATGTCACAGAACTGCAAGCAGACCCAGAAGGCCAAGGCTGGTGCCTCAGCGAATTTCATTGCTCCGTGCAGCGAATCGCCGAAAAGTATCCGGTGGTGTGCGATCAGGAGCTGGAACTGATGCGCCAAACCTTCCCCGACTGCCAGGTGGATCGGGTGCACTGGCGCTTGAAGGAGGGTCATTCCTGTGGATTCCGCATCAAACCCGGGCATGACTGACTTTCAATCCACCACGGGCAGCCCCTTGACCGGGGCCATGGTGCAAGACATCGACGCCACCCTGCTGCCCGCCCTTGAACGCCATCACCTGCGCCTGCTCGCCCATTGCCTGGCCAGCTTTCAGCAGATGGCTGCACCGGCACGAACAGGAGCAATTCCATCCATCTCTCAGCAACGACTGTGGTGCGAAACCCAGCCCACGCTCCGAGAAGACCCCCAATTCGCTGAGCTGCTGGTGCACCACTTCCAGGGGGCTGCCCGCCAACTGGAAGATCTGGCCGAGACCCTCGGCATCACCCCTTTGGAATTGACCCTCCAACAACTGATTGATCAGGCGATGGCAGCCGCGCGTGCCCGCCATCAGCCGTCGCCCTAGGCAGCGGCCTGCGATCATCCCCCTTGTCACCCCGCGTCCTCAGGGCACTGCGCATGCATCTCGCGATCCCCGATGCCTTGAGCTTCTTCCAGCGCAGCTGCGGTCGCTGGCGGTCCCAGAGGAGCGTGCATCACCTTCTGCATCGCCGGGCGGAGGCGGGCGGATCGCTGATCGTGGTGGAAGATCTCGAGGCAACGGACGAACGCTTACGCGCCATGGCCGAGCAGCAGGGCCATGATCCCAACCAGCTCATCGGCGGCAGTTTCGTGCGCTGGAGTGCCTCCATGGCCTGGGATCAGGATGGCGACGCCCATGACGGCGAGAGCGTGATTGGCCTGATCCCCGACAGTGCCGACGGGCGCACTGGCGTACTGCTGAGAGACCTGGGTTACGCCGAGAAAGCCCCAGCCACGTCCACCTTCGCCATGGACGCGCAGGACGGGCTGGTGCTGAGGACGGAATACGAAACGATGACGGTGTGGGAACGCTTCGGTTTTGCTGGCCCTGATGTGCGCGTGCGCTCCAGCACGGTGGAAGGGCTGTCGAACAATGCCTCGTTCTGCATCGAAACCCGTCTTGGAGATGCGGGCCAGGCCCCTGCCAATGGCGGCACGCGTCAAGTGCCCAACATCCGCAGCCTTTCCCCTCTGGGCTGGTGAGGCCGAGCCTCCCGTTCTCCATTCCGGACTATTACGGACTGTGAGTGCTGAGGCCCACCGAGGGAACCGGCCCGATGCCTACTTCTACGATCGCCAACGACGGATGCTGAAGCTCGCGTGGCCCTTCCCCTTCTGAAGTACGCGCCCACCACGCAAAACTCCCGTGTGGAGGCCTATCGGGTGGGTTCTGACGAGGATCCCAAAGCCGCGTCCATGGATAAAGCCATGGATCGCGAAGACCAGAACTTCGTGATCGAGGCTGCTTATCGCCAGATCTTCTTCCACGCCTTCAAAGTGGATCGCGACCGTACCCTCGAGTCGCAGCTGCGCACTGGCCAGATCACTGTGCGTGATTTCATCCGCTCGCTCTGCCTGTCGGACACCTTCAACCGCAGCTTCTACAACCTCAACAGCAACTACAAGGTGGCCCGCCACCTCGTTGAAAAGCTGCTGGGTCGCACCACCCACGGCAAATCCGAAGAGATCGCTTGGTCTGCCGTGCTGATGACCCGTGGTGTCCGCGGCATGGTCGACGACATCCTTAACAGTGAGGAGTACATGGAAGCCTTTGGGTACGACACCGTGCCCTACCACCGCAACCGTGTGGTGGGCTCCCGTGATGCAGGCGAAACCCCGTTCAACATCACCTCTCCCCGCTACGACGAGTACTACCGCGGCATCCTCGGATTCCCTCAAATCGTCTACACCGGCACCGCCAAGGCTCTGCCAGCCCGTGCAGCGCAACGTCGTGGTGGCTACCCCGAGGACTACATGTCCTGGGTGCGGACCCTGCCTGCTCTGCGTTCATCGTCTGCGGCTTCCACCGCCGCCGGCATGGATTACATGTCGAAGGTGCCCTATCGCAGCGTCGGCCGCTGATTCAGCGAAACCAATCCATTCCCAAGGGGCCTCAGGGCCTCTTTTTTATTGCTCCCAGACCCCATGTTGTGGTCAGGATCTTCTGACCCCAGCGAATGGAGGTGATCGAATGGGGTTTGTTTACCGCAGACTGATCCCAAAGAAATTTGGGTGTTCCCCTCTGTGACGCAAGCACTGTCCTCCCTGGCCCGCCTCACGCTGCGTCAACTGCGCCAATTGGCCAGCGACCTCGGCGTGACCCTCTACAGCAGAAAGAGCAAGGACGATCTGGTCTCTGAGATCGCCAAACGCCAGGAACACAAAAAGGCCGATCGCAAAGCAATTGAGTCGGAGTTGTCAGCCCCCGCTCGCTCCGATAGTTCCACACGCGTGGTGTTCCTGCCCCGCGATCCCCAGTGGGCCTATGTGTTCTGGGAGATCAGCGATACCGACCGTAAGCGCGCCCAAAACGATGGGGCGGCTCACCTCAGCCTGCGCCTTGCGGATGTGACGGGCATCCAGGATGGAACCTCCCATCCCCACACGCTTCAAGAAGTGCCCGTCGATAGCCACAGTACCGAGTGGTATCTCCCGGTGCCCCTTTGCGACCGGGACTATCGCGTTGAGCTTGGCTATCGAGCTGGCGCTTCTTGGATCTCACTGGCCTTTTCATCTGTGGCCCGTGTGCCGTCGCTGCACCCCAGCGAGCAGATCATGGATCAGTTCGTTCCCTTCAGCCTCGATGCCACGCCCGCAGCAGCAGCGCCTGTCACCCCAGACGTTGTCGTTGAAAGCGCCGACAGCGGCTTGCACGAGCGCCTCTATCAGACTGCGACCACCCACTTCCGCAGCCGCCGTGTTGGCTCTGAGGTGCTCCACGAGCAGGAAGGAATGGGACTCGACCAACGCGGTCTGAGTGATTCCGGCGCAGGTCTCTGGGCCAGTGGACGCAATGAGTCGGGCCTTGGTGGCGTTGCCCCCCGTCAACGTTCCTTCTGGCTGATTGCCGATGCCGAGCTGATCGTCTACGGCGCCACCGATCCTTCAGCCCGTCTCACCATTGGCGGTGAAGACGTGCCGCTGTCGAGCGACGGCACCTTCCGCATTCAAGTGCCCTTCCGCGACGGCAAGCAGCTGTACCCCATCGAAGCCACTGCCGCTGATGGGGAGCAGAAGCGCAACATCACACTTAACTTCGAGCGCGTGACTCCGGAAGACAACACCAATCCTGCGAGCGAAGCTCAACTGGAATGGTTCTGAATCCATGAGCAGCGAACGTTCCAGCTTGCGTTCGATCGTGGCCATCACTCCGCTTGCCGGAGCGGTGGCCTTTCCTATTCTCGTGCCCCTCACCATCGCCAAAGTGGGGATTGGAGCGGGCGTTGGTGTTGCCCTGGTGCTCAGTACCCTCTGGTTTGTGGCGATGCTGAGCACCGCCGAGATGCCCCACTGACATCGAGGCCTTGGGGGGAACGCTTCTGAGAACGCCTCAACCAGCCCCATGACCCGCCACCAAGGCACACTCAGCACTGTTGTTCTGGCTGTCATGGCGTTGCTGTGCTGCTCCTGCAGCCAGGCGGGCCAGTTGCTTGGGCAAGCGAGCCCTGAACCATCCTTGCCGTCAGGGGTCGCAGTGGATTTCAACCACCGCGATGGAGCTCGTTATCGCAATCCGATCGATGGCCAGTGGCGCAATGGAGACAACCTTGAAGCGCGACTGATCGCGGCCATTGATGCCGCCCAACAGGAGTGCCTCGTTGCCGTGCAGGAGCTCTCGCTGCCTGCTGTGGCACAGGCATTGGTGCGGGCACAGCACAGAGGGGTGCAGGTGAAAGTGGTGCTGGAGAACAGCTACCGCACGCCGTGGAGCAGCCAGCACCCAGCTGGGCTCGCGAAGCATCAGCGCCGCAGGCTTGAACGCCTGCAGCGATTAGCCGATCAAAATGGTGATGGCCTCCTCACCCCGAAAGAGCGCACTGAAGGGGATGCGATTGCCTTGCTGGAGCAAGGCGGAGTGCCCCTGATTGATGACACGGAAGACGGGAGCCAGGGCAGTGGATTAATGCACCACAAATTCATGGTGATTGATCAACGGCTCGTGGTGACCGGCAGTGCCAACTTCACCAGCTCCGGGATTCATGGGGATGGGGGAGCGACCCGCACCCGCGGCAATGTCAATCATTTACTGCAGATGGAAAGCCGGGATCTGGCGCAGATGTTTGCCAATGAGTTTGCGCGGATGTGGGGTGATGGCCCCAGAGGTCTTCAAAACAGTCAATTTGGTCGCGGAAAAGGTGAGCCCGCCGTTCAACAGGTGCAGATTGGTGCAGCCACAGTGACTGTTCTATTCGCACCGCATGCCAAATCCAATCCCAGCAACGGATTGGATCTGATTGCCAGCGAGCTTGGGCGTGCACGACGCAGCATTGACATGGCTTTGTTTGTTTTTTCCTCCCAACAGCTGGCAGATACCCTTGAAACAAAATCGAAGCAGGGGGTGGAGATACGACTTCTGGCCGACCCTGGCTTTGCCAGCCGCTCTTTTTCGGAGGTGCTCGACCTGCTCGGGGTTTCACTACCTGATCACAACTGCCAGATCGAGCCGAACAATCGCCCCTATACACACCCGCTCGAGGGGGTCGGCACGCCGCGCCTGGCCCGTGGCGACAAACTGCATCACAAGTTCGCTGTGATCGACAACAAAACCGTGATCACAGGCTCATTCAATTGGTCGCCCTCTGCGGCACATACCAACGACGAAACCCTGCTGATCATCGAATCCCCTGACCTCGCCGCCCACTTCACCCGTGAAATGAATCGCATGTGGCGTGGGGCTGATCTCGGCATCACAGAACGGATGCGGCGCAAGCTGGAACGGCAGCGAGAGTTATGCGGAAGTGGGAGTCAGCGGGGATAAGTGGCTTGGAGTATGGCTATGGGAACTCATATGCGTTCAAGCTGCACTAAGGCATTGAGGAAGCACCAGCAGGAAGCCAATGAGCTCAGGGACGACTATCTCGGCGGGGCGGCAGAAAAAGGTGTGGGGAGATGCTGGGAGTGCTTGGTGACTACAGGAATAGCTGTAGCGCTAATGTAAAAACCACCAATTCCCATAGGGAAAATGATCAAAGCCTTTCAGCGCGTCTTACTTACAGCTCCACTTGCATTAAGCCTGATTTACCTGGAACCATCCAGAAAGGCAATATCGCAAAGCTGCAATTGGCATTACGACAGCAGAGGTGATGGATATTGCGTAATCCTTAAGAGCGAAGGAATCTCGAAAATTATTGAAATCATCCTTACCGGGAGAAGAGAGTCCACAAAAGTAATGACATACCGGGGACGCTCTTTCACGCCTGGATCCAGATTTATAGACGATGAATACAATGGGGCATACATTCTTACTTACTTCGGAAGAGACAAGATTATTCTGCAAGACACGCCGTCCAGGGGGAATCCTCCTTGGACTTATCTTAGGTAGAACAAAAACCAAAGTCAATCATTTTAGAGCCATGAGACTTTCCACAAAATTTGCGATTGCAGCAGTGTCAACCACAATCGCCATTGCCGGTCTACCTGCAAAAGCTGCACCTTCAAGGTGCCAATTTCAAGGCGTGCCACCTGCAATATGCAGCATCACATACCTGCCTCATGCAGGTGGATGGACCAAAGAGATACTAATCGAGCCAAACGGAACAAAAAGAGTGATCTCTAGAGAGATTAGAGGCAATAATGTTCAAATCAATTTGTTCGCCCCTGGGCAAAGTAACGGCTCATTTCATCACGGCACTTATACAGTAAACGGATATAGTGTTTCAATATTCGTCGATGGAGGTACCTTTAGCTATACCACACTCTAAACAGAGAATACTGCTAGCACTGATCCTTTAGAGAAGCGCCATTGCCAATGGCGCTTGTTGCCACACTGAAGACTATCAGTTAATCAACAAATCTCTTTCATCTCTAAAAGTTTAAGCTTCGACTGAATCGATGAAAAAATAGAAAGCAAACAATAACAGTGATTCAATATTGCTTGTGGTCACACCAACGATGAAACCCTGCTGATCATCGAATC
>JAYKIX010000030.1:0-4550 GCA_035286005.1 Synechococcus sp.
CAACTGGGTGAAGCGTTCGAATTCGATCGCGAGACCTACCACTCCGACGGCACCTTCCGCAGCTCACCCCGCGGCTGGTTCACCTTCGGCCATGCCACCTTTGCCCTCCTCTTCTTCTTCGGGCACATCTGGCACGGTGCACGCACCCTCTACCGTGACGTGTTCGCCGGTATCGATCCCGATCTCGGTGAGCAGGTTGAGTTCGGTCTGTTCCAGAAACTGGGAGACCGTTCCACCCGTCGACTGCCTGAGGGCTACGTGCCCCCGGCAGGCACCACCCTCAGCTGATCGCCCCCACGGAGACTCTCGATGGAAAGCTTCGCTTACATCCTCATCCTCACCCTGGCGATTGCCACTCTCTTCTTCGCCATCGCCTTCCGCGATCCCCCGAAGATTGGCAAGTGACTCAGGTTCCTTTCACCGACCCCGCCAACAGGCGGGGTTTTTTATTGTTCCAATCCATTCATTTCACTCAACGAGAACAAACACAAAACCGCGAATGAACTCGGCACTTTTCAAGGCTCGACAACGCGTCTAAACTTGGAACATCTTTAAATTTTGGAGCCGTTCGGGCGTGCAATGCCCTTCCTGCCAAAACACTGATAGTCGGGTTCTGGAATCCCGCGCTGCTGACAGCGGTAAAAGTGTGCGGCGACGGCGTGAATGCCTGAATTGCGAGTTTCGTTTCACCACCTACGAACGGGTGGAAACCATGCCGATCACAGTGGTGAAGCGGAATGGAAACCGTGAAACCTTCAGCCGCACCAAGTTGCTGCACGGTCTTGGTCGCGCTTGTGAAAAAACCGGTGTTTCTGCCACCCGCTTAGAAGCAGTGGTTGACGAACTTGAGCTGATCCTGCAACAACGCAACAGCCGAGAGGTGACGAGTCGGGAAATTGGCGAGCTGGTGCTCAGCCAACTCAAGAGCCTGAGCGAAGTGGCTTACGTGCGGTTTGCGTCGGTGTATCGCCAGTTCCAAGGCATCAGCGACTTCGTCTCCACCTTGGAAGGGCTGAACACGAGCCAAGAACAATTGGTGGTGGTTTGAGCCGAAGGCTGATCTGTAAAGTGAGCGATTGATTGCCTGAGGTCGGCGGGCCTTGGCATTCCCTTTTCGTACTGCCTGCGGGCAGACCGCCACCCCCCCATGTCTGTCACCTCCACCGATCAGGTTCAGGATCCCCCTGTCGCCAGCGATGACGTTGCCCTCGACGCCACCATGGCGGAGGCTTTTGCTGAAGAGGACCTGAGCATTCCGGAGGATGTTCCCAGCGCTGACGATCCAAGCAGCCGGGCCAACCCACGCGATCTCGAAGGCGCCGGTTTCTCGCTCGACGAATTTGCATCACTGCTGAGCAAGTACGACTACAACTTCAAGCCCGGCGACATCGTCAACGGCACCGTCTTCGCTCTTGAGTCAAAGGGCGCCATGATCGACATCGGCGCCAAGACAGCGGCCTTCATGCCCATGCAGGAGGTCTCGATCAACCGGGTTGAAGGTCTCAGCGATGTGCTGCAGCCCGGCGAGGTGCGCGAGTTCTTCATCATGAGTGAGGAGAACGAAGACGGTCAGCTGGCCCTCTCCATTCGCCGCATCGAATATCAACGGGCCTGGGAACGGGTGCGTCAGCTCCAAAAGGAAGACGCCACGATTTATTCCGAAGTGTTCGCCACCAACCGTGGTGGTGCACTGGTCCGTGTCGAAGGACTGCGCGGTTTCATCCCAGGCAGCCACATCAGCACGCGCAAACCCAAAGAAGAGCTGGTCGCCGACTTCCTGCCCCTTAAGTTCCTTGAGGTGGACGAAGAGCGCAACCGCCTCGTGCTCAGCCATCGCCGTGCCCTGGTGGAGCGCAAGATGAATCGCCTCGAGGTGGGCGAAGTGGTGATCGGTACCGTCCGTGGCATCAAGCCCTATGGCGCGTTCATCGACATCGGTGGTGTGAGCGGTCTGCTGCACATCTCCGAGATCAGCCACGAGCACATCGAGACACCCCATACGGTGTTGAACGTGAATGATCAGATGAAGGTGATGATCATCGACCTCGACGCTGAGCGCGGTCGCATCTCCCTCTCCACCAAGGCCCTTGAGCCCGAGCCCGGCGACATGCTCACCGACCCTCAAAAGGTGTTCGATAAGGCCGAGGAAATGGCAGCCCGCTACAAGCAAATGCTGCTGGAGCAGGCTGAAGAGGGTGAAGACGCCTACGGCATGATGGGCTGATCTCTCGATCAGTGTGAATGGCTCAGTTGCTGCTTCGAGGCCAGCCTCTGGGTCACTTTGAAGGGGTGCTGTTCGACAAGGACGGCACCCTTTCCCATAGCGAGCCCCGCCTCATCGAACAGGGACACAGCAGGATCGAAGCAGCCTGTCAATGCTTCCGCGCTGAGCAACAGCACCGAGAGGGCCACAGCATTGAGCAGGTCACCCTGCTTAGGGCCCAACTCCATCAGGCTTATGGCCTGATCGAAGGGGGCGTCAGCCCCGATGGGTTATTGGCAGTGGCCTCGCGTCAGCACAACTTGGTGTCGACTGCCACCGTGTTCAGCCTGATGGGGCTGGCCTGGCCCAAAGCCCTTCGCCTGGCCGAAGAAAGCTTCATCCAGGCCGCTGAAGCGCGTCGTGCAATCCAAGCTGGTGGCAACGAACACCCCAGCCCGCTCCTCGCCGGAGCAGCGACCATGCTCGATCAACTCAGGGCCGCAAGGGTGACCTGTGCAGTGATCAGCAACGACACCAAAGCCGGAATCTCAGCGTTTCTGCGTGCCCATCACCTGGAAGCGCACATGGCGGCCATTTGGAGCGCCGATGATCGGCCCAGCAAACCCAGCCCGGCAGCGGTGGAACAGCTCTGCCGCCAACTCAACCTCCAACCCAGCAGGTGTGTGCTGATTGGTGATGCTGATTCCGATCTGCTGATGGCACGCCAAGCGGGCATCGGACTCAGCCTGGGCTATACCGCCGGCTGGGCAACGACTCCTGGCCTCAACGAGCAGCATCACCTCATCCACCACTGGGGAGAGCTCAACGTGGCTCCGAGCCCATAAGACCGCCCATCAACCAGCCATTAAAGTCTCCGGCAGGTTTAACCAGTCATGAGCCAATACGTTTTCACCTCGGAATCCGTCACAGAAGGGCATCCCGACAAAATCTGTGACCAGGTCAGTGATGCAGTTCTGGATGCCCTGTTGGCCCAGGACCCCGCCAGCCGGGTGGCCTGCGAAACGGTGGTGAACACAGGCCTGTGCATGATCACCGGCGAAGTCACTTCCAATGCCCAGGTGGATTTCATCAGCCTGGTGCGCAGCGTGATCAAAGAGATCGGCTACAGCGGTGCCCGGGCCGGTGGCTTCGATGCCAACAGCTGTGCCGTCTTGGTGGCCCTCGACCAGCAATCGCCCGACATTGCCCAGGGGGTGGATGAGGCCGATGACCATGCCGGAGACCCCTTGGACCTCGTGGGGGCCGGTGATCAGGGAATCATGTTCGGCTACGCCTGCAACGAAACGCCAGAGCTGATGCCTCTTCCCATCAGCCTGGCGCATCGTCTCTCGAGGCGATTGGCGGAAGTGCGCCACAACGGAAACCTCGGGTACTTGTTGCCCGATGGCAAAACCCAGGTGAGCGTCGTTTATGACAACGACAAGCCGGTGGCGATCGACACCATCCTGATCTCCACCCAGCACACCGCCGAAGTGGCTGGGATCACCGATGAGAAAGGGATCCGTGAACGGATCAGCGCCGACCTCTGGACCCATGTGGTGGAACCTGCCACTGCAGATCTGGCCTTGAAGCCCAACCGCGACACCACCAAATACCTGGTCAATCCCACCGGCAAGTTCGTGGTGGGTGGACCTCAGGGTGACGCCGGGCTCACCGGCCGCAAGATCATCGTTGACACCTATGGGGGCTATGCCCGCCATGGCGGCGGCGCTTTCTCTGGCAAGGACCCCACCAAAGTGGATCGCTCCGCGGCCTATGCCGCCCGTTTTGTGGCCAAATCGCTTGTGGCTGCAGGCCTGGCAGAGCGCGCCGAGGTGCAGCTCAGCTACGCCATCGGGGTAGCCAAGCCCGTTTCAATCCTGGTGGAAGCCTTCGGCACTGGAACCGTGTCGAATGCAGAACTCACCACGCTTGTGCAGAAACACTTCGATCTGCGCCCGGGGGCGATCATCGAAACCTTCGCTCTGCGCAACCTTCCCCAGCAACGTGGCGGTCGCTTCTATCAAGACACCGCTGCCTACGGCCACTTTGGACGCCCGGATCTGAACCTCCCTTGGGAAGACGTCAGCGCCAAAGCCGCAGCGCTGAAACAGGGCTGATCGTTCGTGGCACCGCTGGCGCTCGGCATTGATCTGGGTACCAGCGGCGTTCGAATCGCCGTGATCAATGGAGGAGGAGAGCTGCTCCATACCCAAAGCGCTGGATATCGCCAAAGCCTGGTCTATCCAGACGACTGGATTACAGGCATCACAACCCTGATCCAGGCGATCCCTGGCGAACTGCGCCAACGGATCCGGTCAATAGCTGTGGATGGCACCTCCGGCAC
>JAYKIX010000031.1:0-12111 GCA_035286005.1 Synechococcus sp.
CTGCTGCTCTGCAGGCTCAGGCGGTGCTGGCCCGCACCTGGGCATTGGCGAACAGCCATCGTTTTGGGGTCGATGGCTACCACCTCTGCAGTGACACCCAGTGTCAGGTGTACAGCGATCCCCGCCAGGCCGGATCGGCAGTGCGTCAGGCCATTGGGGCCACGTCCGGTCTGGTGCTGCAGTGGCAGGGCAAGCCCATCAGTGCCGTCTATCACGCCTCCAATGGCGGGGTGATGGCTTCGGCTCCCGAAGCCTGGGCGATGGCACCAGCGGCCTATCTGAAGGCCCAGCCTGATGGCGATCCGTCCTGGCGGGAGACGAGGGCACTGCCCCTGGATGCGGCTGCTGTGACGCGTCTGCTTCAGGGGGGTGCCGGGGCCTATGGCGCCGGCCATCCGCTGTTCCGTTGGCAGCGGACCTATTCAGCAGCCCAGCTCCAGGCGGCCTTGGCGGAACCGGGTCTGGGGGCGATTAGGGGTCTGAAGGTGACCGAGCGGGGCCCGAGCGGAAGGGCATTGGGTTTGCGCATCAGCGGTGATGGGCCGGGCTCACCGATCACCCTGCGGATGGATGCCATTCGCCGCCGCCTGCGGCGTCTGCCCAGCACGTTGTTTGTGATCCAGCCGGCTGGCCCTGGACTCTGGCAGTTTCAGGGTGGAGGGTTTGGCCATGGTGCCGGTCTTTCGCAGGCTGGTGCCATTGATCTGGCCCGTCGCGGCTGGCCCTTGAAGCGGATCCTCAGTCATTACTACCCCGGAGCCACGCTTGCTCCGGTGCCTCCCGCCGGCAAGGCCCCTTAGAGTCGCGTGATTCCAGGACGGTCAATGGCTCAAGCCGCAGTGACGGGAGATCACCGACGCGGCAAGTCAGCGCTGTTCCTAGTGGCTTGTGGTGCTGCCGGAGCAGCTCCCCATTGGCTAGATCCTTTGCGCAGTCTTGCCCCTGCGGTCACTTTGGCTGTGGTGCTGGGTGGGTATGGCTTGCGCACGGTTTTGCGCAGCCGCGATCAGTCCTGTGCGTCTGGATTGGAGCCTTTGCCAGCGGAGGCTGCGATTGAGCTGCCGGCTGTTGATGTGGTGGTGGCGGCCCGGGATGAAGAGGCGGTTGTCACCCGGCTGGTGGAGCGCCTGACCGCCCTGCGCTATCCGCGTGAGCGGCTGTCTCTCTGGGTGGTGGATGACGGCAGTGAGGATCGAACCGGGCCTTTGCTGGACGAGCTCAAGCAGCAACACCCCCAGCTGCAGGTGATTCATCGCAAGCGGGGCGCCGGCGGTGGCAAGTCGGGCGCTCTCAACACCGTGCTTCAGCAGCTCAAAGGTGACTGGATGCTGGTGCTGGATGCGGATGCCCAGCTGCAGAACGACGTTCTTGAACGCCTGTTGCCGTTTGCCATTCGCGGGCGCTGGGCGGCAGTGCAGCTGCGCAAAGCGGTGACCAATGCCCAGGAAAGCTGGCTGACACGGGTGCAGGCCATGGAGATGGCCCTTGATGCTCTGCTTCAGCAGGGTCGCCTCTGGGGTGGCGGGGTGATGGAGCTGCGGGGCAATGGTCAGCTGCTGCAGCGCAGCCAGCTCCAGGCCTGCGGTGGGTTCAATGAAGACACGGTCACGGATGACCTGGATCTGAGTTTTCGCTTGCTCACCGATGGCGCCCCGGTGGGCTTGCTCTGGGATCCGCCCGTGCAGGAGGAAGCGGTGGAATCGTTGCCCGCCCTCTGGAAGCAGCGGCAGCGCTGGGCTGAAGGTGGTCTGCAGCGCTTTTTTGATTACTGGCCCAAGCTCACCTCCGGCTCCCTTGCCGGCCGCCAGAAGCTTGATCTCGTCTGCTTCTTCCTCCTGCAATACGTGCTTCCGCTGCTCTCCTTCGCCGACTTGATCACCAGCCTGCTGTTGCGCAGTGCTCCTGTGTATTGGCCGCTTTCGATCGTGGCCTTCAGCGTGTCGGGCCTGGCCTACTGGCGTGGATGCCGCCGGGTGAGCGAAGGGCCTGAGCTGCCACGGCCTGGGGTGATCAACCTGCTTCTGGCCATTGCCTATCTCGGCCATTGGTTTGTGGTCATCCCCTGGGTGACCTTGAAAATGGCGCTGTTTCCCAAGCGGCTGGTCTGGGCCAAGACCAGCCATCGCGGCGAACTGTCGGCCTAAGACCGTTTACTGCAACATCCCCCGTTCAGCCGCTTCGGCGTAGCGCAACAGGTCGGGATCCGTGCGTTGGGTGGTGTTGAGGAAGTGGCGCACGATGCCCGCGGCTTCCGGGTAAGAGCTGCGCAGGTGCCCTAGCCCGTGCAGTGCGCTCTCAACGCAGCTCCCATTGCTGAGGTTCAGGCATTGGCGCATCACATCGGCCACTGCGGCGTAAATCGCTTCTTTGTGGGGATTGCGCTCACACCAGCTCAATGGGGTTTCATCCCAGAAGTGAAAGCACACCTGGTCGAGTTTGCTGCCACGGGTGCAGCGTTCATTGAGGCAAGTGCGAAACAGGGTGGCCATCGCAGCGATGGCCTTCAGTTTCAGGTCGAGATCAACGTCGCCATCACGCAGCGCATAGCCGTAGACGAAATTGCAATCGAAGACGAAATGAAGCCCATGGGCGATCTGGAGCTCGGAATAGGGGGCGAGCTCTGTTTCTGCAGTGGCGCAGAGTCGATGGATGTAGTGCACGGTTTGTGTCTCGGTGAGAGGCATCGTGGCTTCTGAAAACCGCCATTCACCCGTTGGATCATCACGATCGAAGAGGTAGCGGATCCATCGCTGAAAGTGGGGATCGTCGTCCCAGGTGATGTGCCTGGCGGCTTGTTTTTGTTTGCGCCGAGTCATGCATGAGCGGTGGTGCTGCGCTCACCCTGCTGCTGCCGGCGGTTGATTTCAGTGTGGGAGCGCTCGCTGGGATGTGAGCTGGCTCACGCTTTCAATTCAGGCCTCCAGATCCATATCCACCACCTGGCCGTTGAAGAACTCCGCGAAGCGCTTCACCTTGTCGTCCATGGGGGAGCTCATCGGTCGGGGTTGTGCCGCTGATGCGTTGGTTTCGGGGGCGGCAGCTGGAGCTGCTGGGGCAGAGGTTTGCGGCAGTTGGGGTGCCGGAGCTGCTGATGGCGCTGATGCAGGAGCCGTTGGAGCTGGGGGGGAGACCGTCGCTGTGCTGGGCGCAGTGGCTGGCGCGGTTGCAGTGGTGGGGGGTGCAACGGGAGCCGGCGCTGCTGCTGCCGCAATCGTTGGGCTGGGAGGACTGGGAGGGGTTGCAGGCGGTGCGGTGCCTGGCGCCGGAGTGGCTGGGGTGATGGCACCGGCATGGCTTTCCAGCACCAGTTGACGGTTGCCCCCGCAGGCCCTGGCAATCGCCTGCTCCAGCAGGGTGGCCCTGCTCTGCACCATGCCCATCCAGTTCCCGGCCACCTGCACCACGGCGCGGTGGGCGTCCATGCGCACCAGCTGGGCCTGCTGGGAGAGCAGCATGCGGGTGGAGGGCAGTTCGAGGCTGCCAAGAATCTGCTGCCATAGCTCCGGCAGGTTGGTGCTGGTGGCGGCTGCCGTGTCTGGGGTTGCAGAGGATGGAGGTCCTGCTTCGGCTGAAGGTGTTGGGACAGCCGCCTGAGGTGGAGCTCCAGTCGGTGGCAGCGACACCGATGGTGTTGTTGGTGCTGGTGCTTCTGAAGTTCCGGGCTGAGAAACCGGTGGGGCTTGGGCTTCGCTGGCCGGTGCCGGTGCTGGTGTAGTCGTCGCGGCAGTAGCGACAGAAGGGCTCGCTGCTGCCGGCTGCCGTGGGGCTTGTTGCAGGGCGGGCGCAGCAGCAGCGGTGGGTTCGGCTTCCGCCAGCAGTCCCATCAGCAGCACCTCAAGCCAGAGCCTCGGTTGCACACTCAGGCGCAGCTGTTGTTCGCTCCCCCGTAGTCGCGCTTGCCATTGGAGCAGTCGCTGGCGACCAATGCGCTGGGCTAAGTCTGGGAGCTGGCTCCGGAACTGGGGCGAGACGCTGGTGAGTTCGGGTCGGTCTGGAGCAGCAGCCATCAGCACCAGGTCCCGCAGGATTCCGGCCAGGCCTTGCAGTACGGCGCCAGGATCGCGGCCCCGATCGAGAAGGCTGCGGCTGGATTCCACCAGCTGAAGGGGGTCGCCGCTGGCTAGCGCTTCCGCAAGGGCAATCAGGTCTTGTTCAGGAACCGCGCCAAGCAAGTCCCAAACAGCATCTGCTTCGATCGGAGCCGGCAGCAGGCTGAGCTGATCGAGCAGACTTTCAGCATCGCGCAGGCCCCCCTGAGCCCGTTGGGCCACCACATGGACCGCTTCGGGTTGGATTGGAATGGATTCCTCTCCAGCAATCCAGGTGAGGTGGGCCTCGAGGGCATCCAGCGGAATGCGCCGGAAATCGAACCGCTGACAACGGCTGAGGATGGTGGGCAGCACCCGCTGGGGGTCAGTGGTGGCCAGCACGAACACCACGCGCGGCGGTGGCTCCTCCAGTGTTTTGAGCAGGGCGTTGAAGGCGGCGGTGGAGAGCATGTGGCACTCGTCCACCACATACACCTTCCATCGCGCCTGCACCGGCGCAAAGCGGGAGCGTTCGATCAGGTCGCGGATGTTGTCGACGCCGGTGTTGGAGGCGGCATCGATCTCGATGACATCGAGCGCCGTCCCAGCTGCAATGGTGGTGCAGAGTTCGCAGCTGCCGCAGGGCTCAGGGGTGGGTCCGTCGCTACTGAGGCAGTTGAGCGATCGGGCCAAGATGCGGGCGCTGGAGGTTTTTCCAGTGCCTCGAGGTCCGCTGAATAAATAAGCGGGTGCGATCCGGTTGCTTCGCAGCGCATGACCCAGCGTTGCCGCAATCGCGTCCTGCCCCACGAGTTGGTCGAACCGTTGAGGCCTGTATTTGTGATGAAGCGGCTGGTAGGCCTGGCTCATGCGACCCGGGTGATCCCGCGAGACTACTCAGATTGCTGGGCTTCGGGCAGGGCTGGCGGCTGATTGAGCAGCGCATCAATCTTCTGTTTGAGCTCTTCCACAGCGGCCAGCTCATCGGCAAGGCTTTGGCCACTCAGCAACAAACGCTGGCTGCAACCATCACCAGCCTGTTGCAGCAGGTGTTCCAGCTTGCTGAGCAGTTTGAGGCGCAGCTGTTCCAGTTGGGTCACGCCCTTGCGGGCCAGAGCGCGGCTGTTGGCATCGAGAAGTCCCCGTTGCATGAGTAGCTCCAGCCCGGCCATCAGTGCGGAGGGCATCCGCTGGCTCCAGCTGCGGGCTTTGTCGATCACCGAGTTCACCTGGGAGCTCTGGTGGCGGCCGGTTTTGCACCAGGTGGCGAAGTGCTCGCAGTTATTGAACAGCAGGTTGTAGTTCTGTTCGCCAATGCGACTCATGGCTCTGCGAAGGGTCACCCCGGGGGGTGAGCATTCAGCATGTGCAACCACCCTCACGGGTTGTCCCTGACTGAAATCGGTCAGTGGGCTGCGCAGAATCTCCCGTCCTTCCAGGTAGTGGGCCACGCTGCCATCGCCCAGATCGATGCCGTGGTGCAAAAACAAGCCATGCTGCCGGGGCACCTCAAGGTGATCGGCAGCGGCCATGACTTCAGGCCGATTCCTGCTGGCGGTCGCTTCCCGGCAGAGGAAGCACCTTCCCACCGGTGTGTTCCTCCACCATGGCCCGGGTCACGGTGAACGTCTTCACGTTTTTGCGTGACGGGAGGTCATACATCAGATCGAGCATGAGCTCTTCCACGATCCCGCGAAGGGCACGAGCACCGGTTTTGCGCCGATGTGCTTCTGAAGCGATCGCTTCCACCGCTTCGCTCTCGAAGTCGAGTTGCACATTGTCCATGCTCAACAGGGTGCGGAACTGCTTCACCAGGGCATCCCTCGGTTCAGTGAGGATTGATTTGAGTGCCTGTTCATCCAGGGGTTCCAGCACAGCACTCACAGGCATGCGGCCGATGAATTCGGGAATCAGGCCGTAGCGCACCAGATCGTCGGGTTCGAGATGGCGCAATACCTGGGCGGCCTGGAGGTCGCGGCTCGCTTTGTTGCGGCCTCGACCATCGGTGCTTGGGACGAAGCCGATTGCGTTGCGGCCCATGCGCTTTTGGACAACCTCGTCGAGGCCGACAAACGCTCCGCCGCAGATGAACAGGATCTGGCTGGTGTCAATCTGAATGCAGTCTTGATAAGGGTGCTTCCGGCCTCCCTGGGGGGGCACGTTGGCAACCGTGCCTTCCAGCAGCTTCAGCAAGGCTTGCTGCACGCCCTCGCCTGACACATCCCGGGTAATGGAGGGGTTCTCACTTTTGCGAGCGATCTTGTCGATCTCGTCGATGTAGATGATGCCCCGCTGGGCTTGCTCCACATCCATGTCGGCTTTCTGCAGCAGACGCAGAAGAATGTTCTCCACGTCTTCACCCACATACCCTGCTTCGGTGAGTGTGGTGGCGTCGGCCACGGCGAAGGGCACGTCGAGCATCTCGGCCAGGGTCTGGGCCAGCAATGTTTTGCCGCAGCCTGTTGGTCCGATCAGGAGGATGTTGCTCTTGTGAAGACGGGTGGCGGTTTGTTCGGTCTCCCCTTTGCCGTCACCTTGCCAAGCCAGTCGTTTGTAGTGGTTGTAGACGGCCACTGACAACACTTTTTTGGCGGCGTCCTGACCCACCACCTGATGATCGAGGAAGGTCTTGATTTCCTGAGGTTTGGGGATTGTGGCCAGGGTTGGAGCCGGTTTGCTGCTTTTGCGCGTGTTCTGAGCCGTCTTGCGGCTCGGTTCGGCACCGTGACGGGGATTGCCCTGGGCGTCGATCAGTTCCTCATCAAGGATTTCGTTGCAGAGATCAATGCACTCGTCGCAGATATAAACGCCGGGGCCGGCGATCAGCTTGCGCACCTGCTCCTGGGACTTGCCGCAGAAGGAGCACTTCAGATGGGCATCGAATTTGGCCATCGGGCGCTGAACACTTCAAACGGGCAGAAACGGACCTCGCGCGTAGGGATGGCCCGACTCACAGGATCGTTGGGGAACAGGCTGATGTCAGCTTTCCGTAACGATTCCTCCGTCTGCTGGGCTATCCACCACCCGATCGATCAGACCGTATTGAACCGCCTCTGCGGGGGAAAGGAAATAGTCGCGATCAGTGTCTTCAGCGATTTTTTCCAGGGGCTGGCCTGTGTGTTCGGCCATGAGACCGTTCAGAGTCTCCTTGAGGAAGAGAATTTCCTGTGCCTGGATCTCGATATCTACCGCTTGCCCCTGGGCGCCTCCAAGAGGCTGGTGAATCATGATTCGTGCGTTGGGCAGGGCCAGACGCTTGCCTTTCGTGCCGCCGGACAGCAGGAAGGCACCCATGGAGGCCGCAAGGCCATAGCAAATGGTCACCACATCAGGGGCCACCTGCTGCATCGTGTCGTAAATCGCCAATCCGGCGGTGACAGACCCTCCCGGTGAGTTGATGTAGATCTGAATGTCTTTTTCGGGGTCTTCGGCTTCCAGGAAGAGAAGCTGGGCCACCAGGGCATCCGCGACCTGATCATCGATACCGGTGCCCAGGAAGATGATTCGCTCGCGCAGCAGGCGTGAATAGATATCGAAGGCCCGCTCTCCCCGTCCTGACTGCTCCACCACTGTGGGCAGTACCCCCGGTGCCGCGGTCGGCATCACGGCTTCAGGATGGATGCCAGCCCAGCGGTTCTGGATCGGATGGTGGCTGCGGGCGTCGATCACGCGGCGGTCAGAACGGGAGGAATTGCGAGCAATCTATGGGGCGTGCTCAGCCCTCGGCGGCCTCCTCGGTTTTGCTTGCCTTGGTTTTGCCGCTCTTCTTGGCGGAGGCCTTCTTTGCAGCGGGCTTCGTCTCGGCCTTGGAATCAGCGCTTTTGGCTGACTTTTCGGTCACGGTGCTGTTGTCTTCCAGCCAGCCCAACAGCTTGTCGCGCAGCAGGTCGTCGATCACGGCCTCACGCAAACGTTGAGGATCGATGTCGCGTTCACCGGCGAGCTGTTTCTTCACCTCCTTCACCTTGGCGTCGATCTCCGACTCCTCAACTTTCAGGCCTTCGCTGTCTGCCAGGGCTGAGAGGGCCAGGCTGCGGCGGAGTCGCTCTTCCGCTTCAGGGCGAGATGACTCCATCAGATTGCGCACCAGATCAGGAGTGAACAGCGACTTCACATCCATGCCCTGCTGCGCGAACTGACCTGCGGTTTGCTCCACCAGGTTGCGCACTTCCTGCTGAACAAGGCTTTCGGGAAGTTCCACTTCAAGCTGTTCCACCAGCGCTGCGATCAGCGCGTCATGGCGGTTGCTTTGCTGACGACGTTCGGCATCCTCCTTCAGGCGCTGCTCAAGATCGGCCCGGAGGTCGGCCATGGTGTCTTTGTCGCTGGCCTGCTTGGCGAAGGCGTCATCCAGCTCGGGCAGCTCGCGGGTTTTCAGATCCTTGAGATTGATCACGAAGCTGGCTTTGCGACCGCGTGCGTCCTCCTTGGGATAGTCCTCGGGGAACTGGCATTCGACGGTTTTTTCATCGCCGATGGCCATGCCCACGATGCCTTCCACGAAGCCGGGGATCATGCGCCCGTCTTCCAGTTCCACATCCATGGATTCGGCGCTGCCGCCTTCGATGGCACTGCCGTCATCGCTGTAGGTGCCGGCAAAGCCAACAACAGCCACATCGCCTTGGGATGCAGCACGGTTCTCAACGGGCACCAGAGTGGCCATCTGACGGCGCGATTGCTCGATGAGCTCATCGACCTTGGCAGGGTCGTAGCTGACGCTTTCCGCTTCGGCCTTCAGGCCTTTGGTGCTTTTGAGTTTCGGCACCGGAGCCACATCGGTCTCGAGGGTGACGGTCAGGTCCTTGCTGGGATCGAACGCTTCGAGGAGTTTTTCGAAACCCTCGGTGAGATCAGGCTGCCCGAGGGCCTCGATGTTTTCTTGCTCGATCGCTTCCCGCCAGACGCCATCCACCATCGTTTCGAGGGCGGTGGCACGGATCCGTAAAGGACCGATCTGCTGAAGCAGGACGGCTCTGGGGACTTTGCCTTTGCGGAAGCCCGGCAGATTGATGGTGCGGCTCAGGCGCGAGACGGCTGCTTCGTAGCTCTCCTTGCAGCGTTCCGCGGGCACAGCCACTTCAACCGCCAGGCGGCTGCCTGGACGGGCGGTGGTCTTGACCTTCAACGAAGCGGCGCTCATCAGAACTGGTACGGGCAGCCCAACACTGTATGCAAGAGCCAGCTCTGCGCTCGCCGCGTATTGTGTTGGCAGCGTTCTCTGGGGTCTCCGCTTCTCTCCCGTGCGGACACCCTCTGAAGTCAGAAGACGTCTGAAATCCTTCTCAGATCCAGCGACAACCGTTTGTCCATCTCTTCTCCAGCCGGGACTCGTACCCTTCCTGCCCGCCCCCTCACCGTTGCTGTTCTTGGTGCCAGTGGTGCAGTAGGCCAGGAGCTTCTTCAACTGCTGGAAGAGCGTCAGTTCCCCGTCCACGAACTGCGTTTGTTGGCATCTGCTCGATCGGCCGGCACCCAGCAGCACTGGAATGGTCAGGTGCTCACCGTTCAGGAAGTCAGTGCAGAGGCCTTTGCCGGCGTTGATTTGGTTCTTGCCTCTGCTGGAGGCTCTGTTTCGAAGCAGTGGCGAGATGCCATCACCTCGGCTGGAGCCGTGATGGTCGACAACTCCAGTGCGTTTCGTATGGAGGCTGGGGTGCCTTTAGTGGTGCCCGAGGTCAATCCTGATGCAGCCTTCACCCATCAGGGGGTGATTGCCAATCCCAATTGCACCACGATTCTTCTGACTCTTGCGCTCGCTCCCTTAGCTGCGAAGCGGGCCATGCGCCGGGTTGTGGTCAGCACCTATCAGTCTGCAAGCGGTGCTGGGGCCCGTGCCATGGATGAGCTGCGGGATCTCAGCCGTGTGGTGCTTGATGGCGGCACGCCTCAGAGCAGCGTCTTGCCCCATTCCCTCGCCTTCAACCTCTTCCTTCACAACTCTCCTCTTCAGGCCAACAGCTATTGCGAAGAGGAAATGAAGATGGTGAATGAAACCCGCAAGATCATGGAATTACCGGATCTGCGTTTCAGTGCCACCTGTGTGAGGGTGCCGGTGTTGCGAGCCCACTCCGAGGCCGTGAATGTGGAGTTCGAACAGCCGTTTTCCGTGGAAGAGGCTCGCGCCTTGCTGGCAGAAGCTCCCGGTGTTGAGTTGATCGATCGTCCTGAAGACAACCGTTTCCCGATGCCCACCGATGTGACCGGCCGTGATCCTGTCGCGGTGGGTCGCATTCGACAGGACATCAGTGAGCCCAATGCTCTTGAGTTCTGGCTCTGCGGTGATCAGATCCGCAAGGGTGCGGCCTTGAATGCGATTCAGATCGCAGAGCTGCTGATTGACGCCTGATCGCCATGTCTGTTGCCGCTGAACTCTCTCCCACCCCGTTCGGTCGTCTGCTGACGGCCATGGTCACCCCCTTCGACCAGGACGGAAATGTGGATCTGGCTCTGGCAGGACGCCTTGCTCGCCATCTTGTTGAGGAGGGCTCCGATGGACTTGTGGTCTGTGGAACCACAGGTGAGTCGCCCACCCTCAGCTGGGAGGAACAGGCTCAGTTGTTGGCGGCGGTGCGTCAGGCGGTTGGTCCCAGCGTCAAGGTGCTTGCTGGCACAGGTAGCAATTGCACGGCTGAGGCGGTGGAAGCCACAGCCCATGCGGCTTCCGCAGGGGCCGATGGGGCTCTGGTTGTCGTGCCCTACTACAACAAGCCGCCTCAGGAAGGCATGGAAGCCCACTTCCGGGCTGTGTCTGAGGCGGCTCCCGAGCTTCCTCTGATGCTCTACAACATCCCTGGAAGGACCGGATGCAGCTTGGCGCCATCGACCATGGCCCGGCTCATCGACTGCGCCAATGTCGTGAGCTTCAAGGCGGCGAGCGGCACCACTGAAGAGGTCAGCCACTTGCGTCTGGCCTGCGGTCCTCGTCTGGCCATCTACAGCGGCGACGATGCCCTGACCCTGCCAATGCTGTCCGTGGGAGCCGTTGGTGTGGTCAGTGTGGCCAGTCATGTGGTGGGCAAGCGCATGCGTTCGATGATTGATGCCTTCCTGAGTGGGTGTCACGCAGAGGCGCTGGCTCAGCACGAGCTGTTGCTGCCTCTCTGCAAGGCCCTGTTTGCCACCACCAATCCGATTCCGGTCAAAGCAGCACTCGAATTGAGTGGCTGGCCCGTCGGTGCACCCCGTCTTCCCTTGGTTTCTTTGGATGCCGCCATGCGTGAGTCTCTAGCCCAAGCCCTGGATGCCCTGCGTCAGACCTGACGCCACGGCTGATTGATCTCCGGCACCCCGGTTCCAGCGACACCGATGCCCGAGCCCGCACTTGACCTCTTCTTTCTCTTTCCACTGTTTCCATGACACCGATCGCCACCGTTAACCGTTCACGCCAGAGTCAAGCCACCTCCAACGAGCCGTGCCTTCGGGTGATCCCCCTTGGAGGTCTGCACGAGATCGGCAAGAACACCTGCGTGTTCGAATTCGGTGATGACCTGATGCTGGTGGATGCAGGTCTGGCCTTCCCCAGTGATGGGATGCATGGCGTCAACGTGGTGCTTCCCGACACCAGCTTTCTGCGCGAAAACCAGAAGCGCATTCGCGGCATGATCGTCACCCATGGTCATGAGGACCACATCGGTGGCATCGCTCACCATCTGAAGCACTTCAATATTCCTGTGATCTACGGGCCTCGTCTGGCCCTCTCGATGCTCACCGGAAAGATGGATGAGGCCGGCGTGACCGACCGCACCACCCTGCAGACCGTTGGGCCACGCGATGTGGTCAAGGTGGGCCAGCACTTCTCCGTGGAGTTCATCCGCAACACCCATTCGATGGCCGACAGCTTTTCGCTGGCCATCACCACGCCCGTGGGAACGGTGATCTTCACTGGCGATTTCAAATTCGATCACACCCCCGTCGACGGCGAGCATTTTGACCTCGCCCGACTGGCCCACCATGGTGATCAGGGTGTGTTGTGCCTGTTCAGCGATTCCACCAACGCCGAAGTTCCTGGTTTTTGCCCGCCCGAGCGTTCGGTGTTCCCCAACCTCGATCGCCATATGGCCGAAGCGGAAGGGCGCGTGATCAT
>JAYKIX010000032.1:0-2507 GCA_035286005.1 Synechococcus sp.
GCACCTTCGTGCTCACCGGCACCTTGCCAACCCTGAGTCGCTCCCAGGCCAAAGCGCTGATCGAAGCGGCCGGTGGCAAGGTGAGCGGATCCGTGAGTAAGAAAACGAGCTACGTGGTGGCCGGAGACGAAGCCGGCAGCAAACTCAGCAAGGCCGAGAGCCTGGGGATCACCGTGCTCGATGAACAGTCGCTGCACAATCTCCTTCAGTCCCCACAATCCGCCTAGACGCAGCCGGAGTGCATGAGCATCCTGCTCAGAGGTGCCAATGACAACCTCTCTGGGGAATGGCAACTGAACCTGGAGAACAGGGGGCACCGCAGTGCGCTGTATGCCGTTCGCCTCGCCTCGTCGAAACCCTCCCTGGGCTTCTTCGTCCTGCTGATCTGCTCGGCCGTGATCGCGACCCTCGCCTGATCTCCAACAGCACTGCTGTCGTGATCGGAGCCATGATTGTGGCTCCGCTGATGGATCCGATCCTCAGCTTGGCTTTCGGCCTCAGCATTGGCGACGACCGGCTGATCAAACGCTCAGCCATCACCGTGATGATCGGCGTGGGCACGGTGGTGGCGACACCCTGGCTGCTGGCGAATTTGTTCGGCGCCAGCGCAGTGAACCAAGAGATGGCGGCCCGCACCGAATCTGATTGATCTGGTGATTGCCGGGGCTGCTGCTGTGGCAGGCGCCTTCACCCTCACCCGAGACCGCCTCTCCAACTCGATTGCCGGCGTGGCCATCGCGGTGGCTCACGTTCCTCCATTGTGTGTTTGCGCCATTGGTGTGGGCCTTGGTCCAGAGATGGTGGCCGTCCTCGGACGCGGCACGGTTGCTGGGCTCACCAATCAGGTTTCAGAAGGCTCCTTGCTTCTGTTTCTGGCCAACCTGATCGGCATCACCGTGGCCAGCTTGCTCGGGTTCATGGTGCAGGGCTATGGGAGCCTCCGCAGGGCTTGGCGCAGTCTGTTGGTGTGGCTTGGCCTGCTGGGCCTGCTCTGAATCCCTCTATCTTCAGCGCTGCACGACTGCAGCGTGCAGCAGCAGATCAATCGTCAATTCGCTGGCTTCAAAGTTGGCCTGAACCGACAAGGTCGTCGTCCCAACGGCAATGCCTCGGTGTGGCAACGCATCAAACTCCTGTACAGCAACGTTCGTGTCGTCGACAACCAAGCCAGGATCGACATCGTGCTGAATGTTCCGGAGACATTGGTTGTGGAACTCGGCCCGAAAGAGGTGCAAAAGACCATGACCGAACAAGCCAAAAACGACTACGGCATCAAGGAGGTGGAGGTCAACATCAGGGTGATTCCCACCCAGATCCTGGGCTACAACCCCAACGCCAGTGGCATCCCTGCGTCATGAATCAGGCATCAATCCATCGCTGGATCAAAACCGACTGCGGTCGGGCCAAATACGCTGCCCTCGCCGCCAAACCAGGGCCGTTGTCCAAAGCGCGGCTGGCCTGGTTTGTGCTGATCGCCGCCATCCGCGACGCCCACCTGCCGAATCCCGATCAGGGCTGACGATCAAGAGAGTCAGCCTCCAAGATTTGGCGAGCAGCGCGGCTGACCAGCCACACCACCGCCACGGTGGCCAACACACCCACCAGCCGAAGACTCCATCCGGCTGTTGTGGACTCACCACTTAACACCTCCCCGAAACGGGCCACATCCCCCGCCAAGGCTCCAAGAGCACAAAACAGGACCGTGCCAGGGAGGATTCCGATCAACCCAAGGCTGTAATCGCGCAGGCTCACGTCACTGAGCCCATAGGCCAGGTTGAGTAACGAAAACGGGAACGCAGGTGACAACCGGGTCAGCAGCACCAGCTTCCAGCCCTCACGGCTCACCCCCCGCTCCAAAGCCAGCAGCCTGGGGAAACGCGCCAAGCGCTGCTGGGCCCAGGCCCGCAACCAATAACGCCCGAGCAGAAAGACCAATTCGGCACCGAGACAGGCACCAACGAACACCACAGCGCTGCCCCACCAAGGGCCGTAAAGCACCCCGGCCAGCATCGACGCCCAAACCCCTGGCAACAGCAGCGTGACCCATAGCCCATAGAGGGGAACAAACAGCACCATGCCCAGAGGCGTCCGCAAGACATCCAACCAAGGTGCGATCAGGGAGTAGACCTCAGCCAAGGCAATGGAGCACAACGCCGCAGCCATGCTGACCGATCAAGGCCTGCGTCAGCCATGGTTCTGAAAGGGCAAGGTTTCTGACCATCGCCAGTCAAACGGGGTGGAACTGACAACACTGCAAACACCCACCTCCGCTGGCCCCCATGGCCACCGCCCGTCGCCACTGCATCCAGGCCAGCCTGCTCAGCCTGCTGGCCGGATTCGTCTGCGGTTGCAGCCAGGGCGGGCCTTCGCTGCCCCGTGTGCTTCGACTCACCAAGGGCTCCACCACTCCAGGAGCCCTGAATGTCGAGGAATCAGTGCGCGACCGCCGCGTGATCAAGGACCTGCAAGCTCTTGTGCAGGATTTCGATCCAGGCCTCCACCTCCAC
>JAYKIX010000033.1:0-3578 GCA_035286005.1 Synechococcus sp.
GATCGTCGGGATGCATCTGCTGGAGCTTCACCAGCAGCGTGCAGCCCTCGCGGCTGCCGGGGGCGTGGGCGGAGCCTGGTGGATTGCGCAGATAGGTGCCCGCTGGGTAGGTGCCTTGCTCATCCGCCAGCGTGCCCTCGAGCACGAGGAGTTCCTCGCCGCCGCCGTGACTGTGCTGGGCGAACTGACTGCCCGGGGCATAGCGCACCACCGAGGTGGCTCGGGCCACCTCACCGCCGAGGCGCTCCAACAGGCGCCGCTCCACCCCGGGTGCTGGCGAGGCCGCCCAAGGCAAGGCAGCGCTATTCACCGCCACCGCCTTACGCCAATCACCATGGAGCGCAAGAACGGGCTGCTGCTGCGTCTTGGCCCCGCTCATCCGTTCTCACGCACCCGCTTCACCGCCAAACCCGCTTCGGTGGCGCTCACCCCAGCCAACACCGAGAGGCCGATCAAGCCCACCAACTGGTTCTGCGCCTCGGCGGCAGCATCGGCGTTCTGCCCCAGCAGCGCCCCGGCCACAAACCACGCCGTGGCAATCGCGGAGGTGATCCAGTAGGCCTTCCAGCGGCGTTGGTAGAGATAGCCGGTGCCAAGGCCGGGCACCACGTTGAGAAGGGCGGCCACCCAGCCGGCGGAGGCGGCCAGCACGTGTGCGCGGTTTGCTGTGGTCATCGTGGAGGGCCTGGGTCTCTGCACTCTGGCGGGTTCCGGCGCTGGAGAGACGGTGGAACTGTCCCCGTATGGGGATCGTCAGTGGGGGAGCAGGGACGGGAAGCTGATCGTCATTGCAGGCCGAAGGCCTGTCCGCACCGCTGACCATGAAGCTCGATCTCGCCCACGCTGAACCCATGGGAACTCTGATCCTGGAGGGGCGCCATCAGCCGTTCAGGGCCCTGGCCTGCGCTCTGCGTCCTGCCTCCATTCGCATTCGCTTGGCCCGCTGATTCTCCGGCTTGGTTGCAGTTGCTACATCAACACCGGCTGATCGGCGTGATCCTGCTCGAAGCTTCTCCCCTTTCCATGGGTTTTCTCGCTGTCGCTGCCATCGTCACTGCCACCACCGTGATGTCGGGTCTGCTGACAAGGAACGATTGACACCTTCCCACCGGCACGACTGAATCCAACTTCTTGGAATCTTCACAACAACCCCGCTCTCCGGCATCACGTTGGGGGCGGGTTGTTTGTTGCAGGCAGGGGGTCGCGGATCTGGATCGGGAGTTTGTACTGACTGACCCGCTCAGGGACTGTTTCTAGGGTTGATGTAAGGCCTGTAGCAAGGGGGGTCCCATGTTTCTGAAAACCAAAGGTGATGGATCACTGGTTGAAGTGCTTGCCATGGATCAGCTGATCAATCCCTTTGAGATTGCTCTTGAAGGGCGTCTTCATGCGGGCGAAGAGCTTCAGGATCCTGAGCCATTTCCCAAGGCCGACCTCCTGTTCCCTTCGGGTGAGGCTTTGCCGATGTGTTGGCTCAGCGTCAAGCATCAGCACGCCTGATCAAGCCTCAATGCACGTTGTTCCTGGAGTTCAACCATGACTGTTCGAACACCCGTCACGCTCCTGAAGGACCGGATCAAGCGCGATCCTGCCTTTGCCAACGGTCTCCATCGCATGCAGAGCACCACCGAAGCGTCTCGCTTTTGTGCGAAGCATGGTCTGGAGATCGAGCCCTCGATGCTCTGGACGCAGCGCGGCACATTGTTCTCCGACGGACGTCCCACTTGGCGTGGCTGAGTCGACCTGAACGCCAAAAAAAACCGCCCTTCAACATGGCTTGAGGGCGGTTTCCGTTTGGAGCGATGGATGGCGACTGAAGCCTAAGGGTGAGTGGCGAGGTACTCCGCATCGGCATCGCGCATGGCATCGACATCGTCCTGGAACCAACAGCCGTAAAGCAGGTGGGTGAGGCGCTCGACGTCCATGTTGCGATCACCAACCTCCTGCCAAAGGCGTCTAGAGAGTTCGGCATCGGCGCGCGCAAATTGCGCGTCCGCCAGATCACGGGCCATGGCCAGATAGGCCTGGCGATCGTTGCGCATCCGGCTTTCGGCGCTGGTGTCAGCGGTCTGCGGAACATCTTTGATGTAGTTGATTCCGCGATAGTTCATCAGCGGGTGCGCCGCGCGCTTGGCCTCCTCGCGGCAGGTGTTGTAGTGCTGCCGGTGGTACTGCAGCTCACGGCAGGCCTTGGGGGCGGGCTCGTGATGGGGTTCGTAGGTTTTTCCCCGGTACAGAAGTGTGCTCATCGGTCGTTCCAGCGAAAGCTCAGGTCCCCGTTCCATGGCCTGAGTCGAACTGCGCCCCGTGGCTTGACGGGGTGAACGTTTGTAGTGCTTGCTACCGATTAATTGAAGCGATGTCTGCGTGATTTTGGAGGAGATACTGTTGGATTCTTTACGTTTACCGCTAAGTCGGAATGCCTATCCATCTCAAGATTGGTGTGAAGTGTGTTTGTGAAGACCTGTGGATTTCGCTCAACTCTGGTGGCGTTTGGCAGATCCGGGCTGATGTCGCCTTCAGGTTTTTTTAGATGTGCTTGTCTCGGTTGGGAGTCGTTGGATGGGGTCAACACTGAGGCAATTGTCGTTACTGAGTGCCACTTTTTTTGTGGGTCTGGCGTCGCTCGAATTGGTGCTGCACTGGGCTGGCTACTGAGCACGGGTCAAGGCGTATGCGGTCTCAGAACCCATGGCGCTCGAACACGCTCGTTGTTCCGTTCCCGTGGATCGCAACAACCACGTAGGGCTCCGGCGTGATGCCGTCTTCGTCCATGCCCGGTGAGCCCATCGGCATGCCAGGAGCGCTGAGACCGTTGATCGCAGGCCGCTCCTTCAGCAGTCGTTGCACGGCACTGGCCGGCACATGGCCTTCGATCACGTAGCCCTCCACCAGGGCGGTGTGGCACGACTCCAGCTCTTCCGTGATGCCGTGGCTGGTCTTCAACTCCGCCAGGTTGTCGCTCACCACGTCCGTCACCGCAAATCCCGAGGCCTTCAGATGGTCTTCCCATGCCGTGCAGCAGCCGCAGTCGGCGGTGCGGTGCACCGTGATGGCGGGGCCTTCGTGACTCCCTTGGGCCAGGACCCGTGCCGGGTTGCCCAACAGCATCAGCAGGCAGCTGAACAGGGCCATCAAGAGGAGGGAGGACGGACGAGGCAACAGCGAAGGCACGGCATGGGAGAGGGAGTGAAACTGCTCAGGCTCCCCTCGCGTCAGTCTGGCTAGGGATTGGGAAAGTTTGGAGCGATCGGTTATGGCGGCGCGCACTCCCACCCTGTATGAGCTGGATCAGCACAGCATCGGGTTGATGCTGATTTGGTCGTTCATCGTGCTCACCGTTGTTGTTACTGCCTTCCCGCTCATCGCCGTGTTTCATTGATCCTCTGGCCATCTCCATGGGGTGAACATCCACCCCTGGCGGATCCGTTCGGCCGCCCTAGGGTGATCCCAATGAGAGAGGTGCCGATGACTCTTCTTCTCGTGTTCAATCTGCTCCTGGTGGCAGTGATCCTCACCGACTACGTGGTGCGTCAGGTGATGGAGCGTTTCGGTGAGTGGCGCCGGCTGCGCAAGAT
>JAYKIX010000034.1:0-9028 GCA_035286005.1 Synechococcus sp.
TCCCCTGCTGCTGGCCGGGGGGCTGAATTCCCGGAACGTGGCCGAAGCCATCGGCCAGGTGAAGCCGTGGGGCGTGGATGTGAATAGTGGCGTCAAAGGGGCCAACGGATTCCAATGCCGCGAGCGGATGGCTCGTTTCATCACCGCCGTGCGCAACATCACAACGCCGTTAGCGTGAGCTGTGCCGAGATCCACGAACGGTGTTCACCCCCCACTGATCGCCGGTTCTGGAGGTCTCACCCCAGGGTGGTGTCACTCAATGTGAGTGACCGGCTGGCCTTGTTGGTGCTGCAGCCGTGAACCGTTCTGATCTGATCAAAGCCTGCTGCATGTTCGCGATCAAGATCGCGATCTACTGGCTGGCAAGACTGGTGATCTGCGAGATCGACACGTCGCGATGGATCTGCGGCGTGATCGCCAAAGGCTTCGTTCCCTGTCTGGCCACCTTCGCCGTGATGGATTTTCTGGTGATTCCTCTCGTGCGCACCAAAGTCAGGCAACTGCGAGAGACGCGCAAGAGTCAGCTCGGCTGATCGGCCAGAGCCTGCGCATGAATGGTGGTCATGGTGTCGTCCAACTGGGCGATATCGCTCAGGCCATTGGCGTCAAACCAGGGGGCTGTCGCCCAATCAAATCCTTCGCCAAAGGTGTTGTCGGGAGCCACCACATACCAGTGGCAATCCGCATCGGGAACATCAACAGCGCACTTCGACCAGTCGGCCTGCCATTGCGGCACTTGCACCCACATCACAGCAGCAACCACGAAGGAGAACAGTGCGCGAAACATGATTCCCGTGCTGAGACCGGGAGATATTAGCGCCCTACTCCGGCGGTTTCAGACCTTCACCTTGCGGAACTGACGGATTTCCCGGCCCAGCTCCCGCACGCCGTACAACACACCGAGCAAAGTGAGAGTCGACACACCGGTGATCACCGCCGTGTCCCGGAGAGCCAATGGGTCAGCGATCAAGGACGACAACGCAGAGGTGATGACGGTCATGGCAGCACCAGGGGAGCTGCTCCTGTGATAGCAACGGTGATGGACTTAGGAACAGATGGACCCTTGCTGCCGATGTGGATGGTCTCCTGCCTGCGCGTGCTGCCATCCCTGGGATTGAGCAGCCTGCTGCTCGTGCCGACAGGGGCCCGTGCCTACGAGTCAACTGTTGAGGATCTACTGGGTTCGCTGAGGTCCTTTCGTCTCGACAGCACCAAAGGAAAGAGCTCCGAGAGTTACGTCGATGGCCATCACACGTTGCTGGGCCTGTACTGGCGACAGGTGGCCAAGGACAGGGTGGCGGATCTGCCACCCGTCACCCTGATGGATGCCCGAGGGCGCTTCTCCGCCTGTGGCCGTAGCCGCAGCGTGAACGCCTATTGCCCGGAGTCCAACGAGATCATCCTCAGCACGAAGGGAATGCAGCGTTCTCAGAGGTTTTCCAAGGTGGACGACCATCTGCTGGCCCTCACGGTGCTTGCCCATGAATGGGGCCATCACGTCAACCACCACAGCAACCGCGGCCCCTACAGCCAGCGCGAGGAGGATGCAGCCGACTGGCGTGCCGGACGTTATCTGGCCTGGCTTCTGGAGCAGGAGGTGATCTCGGTGAAGGACTTCACCGACGCGGCGAACCTGTTCTTCAGCATCGGGGACTTCCATTTCGAATCACCGCACAACAACCCCAAAGCTCGCTATCAGGCCTTCATCGCCGGCGTTGGCGATGAAATCAAGCCAGGGTTGACCCGCGGGGGGTGGACCATGGACACACCTGAGACGTTCTCGCGGGTGTCGAGTCAGGGGGCGCGATCGGTGACCGCTGAGGTGTATCGCTTTGAGATCGAACGCGGGGGACAGATTGCCGGCAATCTGTTCGGAGCTCTCCTCGGCGTTGTGAACTGCAGCATCGGGAGTTCCTCGTCCTGTGCAAACGCTCTGTTGCAACAGGGAAAAGCCAAACCTGATGGCTGGTACAGGTTGCGCACAATGCGCATCGACTGCGGGCAACGCAACTTCGACATCGATGGCGATGGCCTCAAGAGGCAGCCCCTCAAGGCCGACCGCAAGGCCCAGGCTGCAGTGATCGCCCTGCGGTTCTGCTCGCCACCTGAACTGCCAGCAAGCGCTGCAAACACCGACTCTCCGGAGCCATGATCTAGCCATTGAGAGCCCTAACCATGAGCGGCAAATTGCTGGTGATCGGGATGCTGACCTCACTGCTTGGGGTGGCGATCTACGAATCAATGCTGGTGCGGGGCCTGAGTCCGATGGGTTGAGGGGGCTCTTTCAACCAAGGCCAATCCAGCGCTAACCGGTTGATAACGACACGGAAGCCCCATCCCGGTTGAATAACTCCGTTCAAGACGCTCCCGCAGTGGCCGGTCTGACACCAACCGACAATCCAGCGACTGGAGCCATGGCCCCGATTCCAAATGGCGTTTCGCTAGCAAGGCTCACCGCCTACGCGGCAGAAGCCACCCGCCTGCGTGAACGGGAAGCCAACCATGATCTGGCCTGCAAGGTGCACTACATCTGCAACGACCTCGAACTGATTCTTGGAGAACTGAACAGCCCAGCCTTCACATCCTTCAACAGCGATCAACAGCACTTGTTGATGCGAAGCCGTGCTGCACTCGACTTCGCCATGGAACAGTTGAAACAGAGCATCTCAGCGAGTAATCACACAGCAAAGGAATGAATCAACAAACACCAATTGAATTCGGGATTTGCTGACATTCCGAACCTTGACAGCCCAGGGACGACAGGGTGAGGTGAGTGCATCTCACCCATCCCCCTGTGATGGACCACACCCTGGAAGATGAGGCTCTCATCCTGAGCTACCAACTCCATCGCAACGATTCTCTGGAAAACCTCTGTTTCTGTGAATCCTGCAAACGTATCCGAACGGCCATCAGTTCGCTGCAGCTCAATGAGATGCGCCGTGCTTTTGATCAAGCCTGCTGAACCCGGGGATGGATCCTGAAGTCCGCCGCTTCATCCTTCTACAGATGCTTGTGATCGTGATCCCTGTAGGCACCCTATTTGCGATCTGGATTGCCATCCTTGGCCGTCGCCGTTGATCGGTCATATCTGGCCGTATTTGCGCAGACTGTCAGTCACCTCCAGGACCGATGCAACCAGCAAGGTGTAGGAGCAACGGCAAACAAGCCATGACCAGAACTCCGATTGCGTTGGCGTTGTTGCTGGCCACCTCCGCCACCTCAGCCTTCGCCCATCCCACGGCACACCAAGCAGGACTGCCCAGCTATCCGGTCAACCGCAGCAGCGAACGCACCGTCACCGTGGTTCGCACCTACACCACGGCGCAACCTCAAGCCTCCCATCCCCACAGCCGGGCTGATTGGCGGGTGAACAACTGGCGAGCGCACAACTGGCGCACCAACAACTGGCGCCGTGCCGATTGGCAGCGGGCTGATTGGCACCGTCATGACTGGAGGCAGCCCCATGCCGATCACCCCACCACCCGTGTCAACAATCCTGATACCAACAGCTGCGTCGAAGGCAGCGTGATTGGCGGTCTGATCGGTGCTGGCCTGGGGGCGGTGCTGTCACGCGGGGATGGCCGCTGGATCGGCGTTCCCATGGGAGGTGCCGCCGGTGCATTGATTGGCTGCCAGATGGATGGTGGCTGACCAGACCAAAGCACAATCCGATCAGGTGCTCTCGATGGGCTGAATCAGATATTCGATCCGCTCATCGGAGCAGCACAGATCGGCATAAAAACGCTCCAGCTCGTCGTAGGCCTCGTCGTAACTGGCGAAACGCAAACGAGTGATCCCATCCTCAACGCCGTCGTCGCGAATGATGCGATGGGAAGCGACAGAAGCGCTCAAGGCCGCGGCAGCGAAGGACCTGGAGTCTCGCTCGGACAGCGATGCTCCGGCGAACGCCCCCAGAAACTGAGGTAGGCCCGGGCCGTGGTCAGATCGGCGCAATAGACGCAGTTGGGGCCGCTGCAGGGCCTGTAAATCGGCCCGCCATGGGCGTCGAAGCGGTGCACCAACACCCCATTGACGCGGATCGGAGCGGACTCATCCACCGCCGTCGTCTCCCTGCTTCAGATGCACAAGCACGCAGTGCTCAACGCACACACCATCGTTGAGATCGCAGCTGGTGATGCACTCGAAGTAGGACTCGATGGCATCGAGCTGATCCTGCTGATCGGAGGCATTCATGAATGTCATCCCCTGCATGGTCTCCTTCATCCCCCAGTCATTGATCCAGTGAACCTATGACCCTTTAGAGGCCCAACACAGCGAGATTGAGAAGAACAAAGTACTCAGCTGAAAATACCTATCAGACCCTTTCTCTCTTCATGATCAATCACTTCAGGCGCAATGCTCCTGCTGTTCAACAATCAACCAATCGATCGCCTGCGGAAGATCCAGGGCCTCCAAACGCCAGCATCGAGGTGATGCTCCCACAACATCGATGCGCCGGTAGGCCCTTCCATCAATCACCACCAGACGGCCTCCACGCTGGGGCAAGGATCTGGATTTGGATTCAGTCACGGCGCAACCAGGAGGACGCCCCACCAAACCAATCGCCGAGATCATCTCGAGGACTGTGGTACTCGCTGGGGTCGAGGCTTCCGAGATCAAGGTCATCAAGCAGTCCCTCCAACCCGGCAGCCGCACAGCCTCGCTGCCGTTGGCGCTGGGCACGATGCATCCAGCTGCTCACCGTGCGATCGCGATCAGCAAATTTTTGCAGCAGAACTCTCTCCTGAAGGCTGACGGTTTCACCACGCGACAGGCGCGCGAGGATGGCTTGCAACTTCAGGCGTGTTGTGGTGGTGAGCATGAATCCCCCCTTTCGCCTCTGATAGGCCTGACGGGAACGCATCACTGTGGCCTCCACAACAGAAATCGATCCCTATGGGCAAATCAAAACGCAGCCAAACGGCGAAGAAAGGGATCAAACAGAAAGAAACTCTTCACTCCATTCCCCTGCCACAGATCGTCGATCAGCCTGCACCGATTGGCTTCAGGCAACCTCCCCAACCAGCGACCATTCAGGCCCTTCCAGAGCTGAAGAACCGACGCAGAATGGATCCGCGAACTCTGAACACTGCATGCGCCGCCTGTTTGCCCTGCTGCTGGTGCTGACGGCCCTGACCTGGCCAGGCCTGGTCCAGGCCGCACCACTGGAGGTGACAATGCATCGCATCAGCCCCGACGGCGTTGGAGAGGCCATCGGCAGCGTCAGCGCGCGCGACAGCGATCAAGGCCTGGAGATCATCCCCAGCCTGAGCGGACTTGCCCCCGGCGAGCATGGCTTCCACCTGCATGCCAACGGCAGCTGCGAAAGCGGCGTCAACGACGCCGGCGATGCTGTGGCAGGACTGGCCGCTGGCGGGCATTGGGATCCCGATGACAGGGGTGAGCACCTGGGGCCGTTTGGCAATGGCCATCGCGGGGATCTCAGTCGGCTCGTGGTGAACGACGACGGCACCACCCCCACCAGCGTGGTGGCACCTCGCCTGAGCACTGCGGATCTACGTGGCAAGGCACTGGTGATCCATACCGGAGGCGACACCTACAGCGACACCCCCGCCCTGGGTGGTGGCGGTGCCCGCGTGGCCTGCGGCGTGGTCGGTCACTGATTGCTTGCACCCTGGCTCTGGCGTGTCTAGATCTGCAGCGCCTAGGATGCCCGATCTGATGGAAAGACACAGCTACGGCGTGCGCTTTGAAACCGACGGCGCTGACCTGTTCGTGGAGCTTCATGCCGCCGACACCCTCAACCGCCAGCAACTACTGGAGAGGGTGGTGGCCATCCTGGAAGACCGCCATGGCACCACCGTGCGCAACGACGGGAACGGCGCCAGCACCGAGGTGGTTCATAGCGATGGCTCCACCCTGCTGGCCTGGCTGTCGATCTCCGGCGACAGCACCCGGCAGTCGCTCGACGATGAAGGACTCGATGAAATCCTCACCTGCCTGGCCTTCCTCGCTTTCCCGCCGGAGGTGGAGTTGACACGCACATCGCGCGACGGCAGCACCATGACGCTGCATTGACTCAACCACAAGGCAGATTCAAGTCACTGTCTGCCCAGCCCCGCAGGATGGCAATGAGCATCTACACGGGTAGGCAGAACCAAACCCAGCGTTGAGAGTATGGGCAACGTCATCAGGAGGCGCCCATGACGGCTGACACTCCGCCGCAGAGGCTCTAAAACGCGCTCCCCGCCAGCTGGGGGCTGCGTTCACCGGCGGCTGATGCACCACACCGGAGGCCTTTGGATCCCCAAAACCGGCTCAATGCTGCAGCCGTCGGCGCCCTATCCCCGTTCTGAGGGATCGTCCTTCGCCGAAGCCCCATGCCAAGCCTTTCCACCCCAGGTCTGATCACCAGACCGCTGCTGATGTCGGTGAGTGCGGCGGAAGAATGCCGTGCCCGCAATGATCGCCAGAGCTATTTCGCGATCACCCGAGACCTGGTGCATGCGCAGTTTGAACTGGCCGATGCTGAACTGAGCAGGCGCATCTGGCAGGAGGTGGCGGATCGGGATCTGGAGGTGGGACGGATCCTCCAACTTCTCTATGGCTGCAGCTGTCATCAGGACGACGCGGAGATGGCGTTCACCGACGACATGTTTCTGAGCATGGGCGTTGACTGACCGTCCAGCCCCAGCGGCCTAGTTGTATTCGCCGGGGGTGTCCTGCTTGGACACCGTCACCCGGCCCACTTTTTTGCCGGAGAGCCGCAGCAGCTCGTCACCGGAGAATTCATACCCCAGGCCCGCGGCGATCTTGGCCACATCATCGGCCGTGGAAGCCGCCAACACGGTCTGCTTGAGGGCTTCGTCGTCTTGCATGCGCACCAGAAACGCCTTCAACTGATCCAAGGCCATGGCGAGCGGAGCAGCGCAGCTGCAGAAAGGGTCTCCAGTATCAGACCAATCGAGATAGAAACTCTTAAAGCGTGCGGTCATCACGGACGCAGGCCTGGCCTTCACAATGCACCTCACACTGGGGCGGGCGGTCGCCGTATTGCCCTGGTTCCCGCATGGCCCAGTAGGTGTCAACCAGACCAAGCACGAGCGTGGCCAGACGACGCAGCAGAGTTCTCAATCCCATGGCTTCCGACAAGCGTGGGCGAACCTCTCCAGTGTGGCGACGATTGCTTTGGGCACGCCTCTTTCATGTTCGTCCAGCTGAGCGGTTCCGAGCAATGCGCCATTGCACCGATTGCCACGGGAGTCCAGCTGATCAACACTGATGACAACGAGATCGGAGGCGCCATGACGGCCGACACTCCACCCGAGCCTTGCTGAGAAGCACGCTGACTTTCTGGCCCCTGCTCCAACAGTTTTGACGCATTCGCGAGGGACAGCCCTTCGGCAGGCACTGAATTCGGTTTCGCCGCGTCGATCGGCGCTCCATCTGCACCGCCCAAGGTGCCCTAAGGAGTTTCCATCACCCTCCCCCCTAAGAACCTGGCCCCAGGCGCCATAGCCAGTGGCTTCGACCACATCGATTCAGTCCCATTGCCGGAGGAATCACCTCTGCAGCAACACTGCAATCCGTTTGGTCCGATGCACAAACGAGCGAGTTAGGCCGTCTCTTCCATCCGGGAGGGGCGGCCTCCTTTTTTGGGTTCAGTAGTAACGACCTGGATATTCACCGGGATGGTCGATGCGCGTGACGCGCACACCGCGCACAGAACGACCGGAGAGCATCAGCAGATCACTCCCAGACACCGCATACCCCAACTCCTGCGCCAGCAAGGCCACCTCGTCGGCGGTGACAGCCGCCTGCACCTTCACCTGCAGCAGGGGATCACGGCTGAGGTGATCCAGAAAACGTTGCATCGGAGTCACCTCCATCCCCCACTCCCTGGACAGAGTTCGATTCAACTGCATCCACCCGTTCATCCGGCAGTGTGGGATCCGCCAGGCATGGAACCATGCAGCTTCCGATCGCGCAGCTGGCGGCCTTCGCCGATGGCCCCTTCAGCGGCAATCCAGCCGCCGTTTGCCTGCTGAAACACTGGCTCTCCGATGGCTTGCTGCAGGCCATCGCGGCCGAAATCAACCAATCAGAAACAGCCTTTGTGCTGGAAGGCGCCGACCGGAACGCCTTGCGTTGGTTCACGCCCCGTTGTGAGGTGGACCTGTGTGGCCACGCCACCCTGGCGGCAGCCCAGGTGATGTTCACCCGGGATCCCGGTCGCAGCGTTGTGCAATTCGACAGCCGTAGCGGAGTGCTGACGGTGCATCGCCATGACCCACATCTGATCCTCGACTTCCCAGCGAAGCCGGCCAAGCCATGCGACACCCCTGCGGCTCTGGTAAACGCCCTGGGCGCCACACCCTTGAGCTGCCATCGCAGCGTTGACTGGATGGCGGTGTTCGCAAGCGAATCGGAGATCAGAGCTCTTCAACCCAACCTGGAGAGGCTGTCGCAACTGGAGGGGCGCGGAGTGATCGTGACGGCACCGGGCGATCAGGCTGACGTCGTGAGCCGTTTCTTCGCCCCCAAGATCGGCATCGCGGAAGATCCAGTCACCGGCTCGGCCCACTGCACCCTGACCCCCTACTGGGCAGAACAGCTGGGCCAAGCACAACTGGAAGCCCGGCAGCTTTCAGCACGGGGAGGAACACTGCACTGCTGCATCAACGGTGATCGGGTTCTGATCGGTGGCCGTGTGATTCCGTTCCTCAGCGGCATGGTCGAGGTTCTGGAGACGAACAACGGGCCCTGAAGGACTGGTTTCAATCCTCGTCGTCGAAACCAGACACCACCACCCGAAATGGGCGGTTCTCTCCGGGATCCTCGTTGTCGAGGATGAAAGAGCCGAGGTCTTCGTCGATGTCGAACACCATCAGTCCCTCCTGTTCAGGGTGCACACCCTTCATCTCGGGATGGCCGGACAGCATCTTGCGCAGCCGGCGCCACTCACCGAAACGCTCCATCACCTGACGCACCACGTAGTCGGTGAGGATCACTGCCACCAGGAGCAGATTGAACACGAGAAGAAGAGTCATCGGCACCTCTCTCATTG
>JAYKIX010000035.1:0-19480 GCA_035286005.1 Synechococcus sp.
TCGATCGCCGCATCGCCAACCTTCTCAAGCTTGGAATACATCGAGAGCGGATCTTCTTCCAGGCCCACCACGTTGCCAAGGCTCTTGCTCATCTTCTGAACGCCATCAAGCCCCACCAGAATCGGCAGCAACATCCCGAACTGAGTGCGCTGGCCGAAATGGCGCTGCAGGTCGCGGCCCATGGCCACGTTGAACTTCTGATCGGTGCCGCCCAGCTCCACATCAGCGTCCACCGCCACCGAGTCATAGCCCTGCAGCAACGGATAGAGGAATTCATGCAGCGCAATCGGCGTGCCGCTGCCGTAGCGCTTGGAGAAATCGTCTTTCGCCAGCATCTGGCCCACCGTGGCCGTTCCCAGCAAGCCGATCACCTGGGGCAGATCCAGCCCCTCCAGCCATTCACTGTTGCGGCGCACCTCCAGGCGGCCGGGGGTTTCAAAATCCAGCAGCGCCTGCTCTTTGGGTTGGCCCTGACCCAACTGGCGCAGGTAGGTGGTGGCGTTGGCTTCCACCTGCTCCTTGCTGAGCTGCACCCGGGTGGCACTCTTGCCGGTGGGGTCGCCAATGCGGGCGGTGAAGTCGCCGATGATCAGCACCGCCGTATGGCCGGCGTCCTGAAAAGCCCGCAGCTTGCGGAACAGGATGCTGTGGCCGAGGTGAATGTCACTGCCGGTGGGGTCAATGCCCAGCTTGATCCGCAGAGGCCGGCCTTCCTTCTCAGCGGCCGCCAAACGCGCGGCTAAAGCCTGATCCGAATCCGCGGGATCCCCTGCCGGAAAAAGGTCGGCCATGCCGCGGGCCAGCCAGCTCGGCAGGGAGTGCGACACAGACGACATGGCGGTGGGGGCGACAAATCCAGTGCGGATCGTACGGGGGCCGCTAGCCAACACCTGCTCAGGAGGGCGACTGATCCAGCTGGCTCTTCATGCGTTCCAAGGTCTGATTCATCTGCTCAAACATCTGTTCCGGAGTGATGCCGAACTGCCCCAGCTGGGTGCGCAACTGCTCCACGGTGAGCTTGGCCTGGAAGTCTTCCGAGAGCTCAAAGCGCTTCATGAACACGCGATAGCGGCCCATCAGCTCTTCCATCGTGTCGATGAACTTCTTCTTGCCCTCCCGGTCGAACTTGCCGTAGTCGGAACCGAGTTGCATCAGCTGCTGATAGTCCGTGAACAGGCGCTTGGCCTCCTCCTGGACGATTTCGGATTCAAAGAACGCCATCAGCTGCGCATTCAGATCCTGACAAGTCTGACCAATGCAATCGATCCTTAACAGTGCGGATCCACGCCCTTCCATGCCAGCCAGCATGGTCAAGGCCGCTTCCCACCCACAAGGCCTGTGGACTTCACCACTCAGATCCCCGTCTTGCAGGAGCAACGGCGCATCGGCCACGGTCTGTTGCGCCGCAGCCGCACCCTCCTGGGCGTTGGCGACCGCGTGCTGCTTGCTGCTCTGGTGAGCTGGATGGAGGGGCTCACATCCCTGGTCGGCGCAGCCACCACGGAAACCGAGGTTCTCAAGCATCTCCAGAACGACAACCCAGATCTCTTGATCTGCACCGACACCCTCGAGCAGGGAACTGGCATCAGCTTGTTGAGTCAGGCCCGGTCCCAACGGGCTGACCTCAAGATCCTGCTTCTGTTGCAACGGCCTCTTGTGCGCACGATCGTCAAGGCGATTGAGCAGGGCTGTGACGGGATCTGCTCAGCGGAGCTGACAGGCAGTGGCACCGTTCTGGCAGCTCTCAATGCCATGGAGAGCGACGGGAAATACATGGATCGTGTGACCAGCGGTGTGCTGAGCCACGGCCAGCTGCGCCAGGGTGGCCATGAAGCATCCGCTGTCCTGGCTGATTTAAGCCTTCGGGAGGAAGACGTTCTCCATGGCCTCTGCAAAGGCATGACCAACCAGGAAATCGCTGATGCCCTGACGGTGACCACCGACACGGTGAAAAGTCATGTGAGCAGCCTTCTGCGCAAGCTGGCGGTGAGTGATCGAACCCAAGCCGTGGTGAAAGCATTTCAAACGGGTCTTGTAGACCTTCCGACCCGTCCGCCAACCTGGACCTCCTGAGACAGTGGGGGAAGACGAGCTCGCGGGTGATGCCCCCCAGGCCCACCGTTCTGCTTGCAGCTTGCGTTCTTGTGGGCAGTGCGAGCGCGCAAGCCGAGCAAACGCTCACTGCCAACGCCGCCGACGCGGCCTTGGTGACAGTGATTCAGGCCCACTCTCGTTGCCTTTTAGAAACCAACACCCTGCCGGCGCCGAAGGTTCGCGTCATCGCAGAACAGTGGTTGAAAAGACAGGGCGTCACCCAAGAACGACGCCAGCGTGTGGAACGCAGCCCGGACTTCCAGGATCAGGTCATGGCCTACATCCAACAGCGCGGAGGCTGCCACCGGATTATTCACACGTTGCTGCCCTGACGGAGAGAGCACGCACTCGTTATGGTCAACCCATCGTGATGGGAGTGCGATGGCCCGCGGGCATTGGCTGGATCCGCTGGCCCGGAAAGTTCTCCAGGCCGTCGGCGAGTTGCCCCCCGATCCGCCAAAGTGTCCACAATTCCCCTTACCCAAAGCGAAAGACTCGGCTGTCGTCGGCTGGGTGATCGACGTCAACCGAGCCACAGCAGAGCAGTGGCTGCAACTGCCAGGCTGCACCAAAGAGATGGCGGATTTGCTGAGGCGCCTGCAGCGGGGTGGCGTTCAGTTCAGCCAAGCCGATGATCTGTTCCAACTCCTGGATCTCTCGCCGCTTCAAGCCGAACAGTGGCGTCCCCACCTGGTGTTCCACTGGTATGGCGATGCGCCACCCCTGGCCGAACCCTCGCCGCTGGATCTGAACGCGGCCTCTGCCCAGGAGCTGGAACAAAGGCTGCTTTGGCCTGCGCCTCGCCTAACCCGCTTGGTGCAGGAACGCTTTCGCCGTCCGTTTGAGAATTTGGCCGATCTGCAGGAAAGGCTCTGCCTGCCACCCGAAGCCATCGAACAACTGCTGGGCAAGGTGCGCTTCGGCGAACGCCGTCCTGGTCCAAGCCTGCCGCCACGACGCTGAGCCATGGGACCCGCAGCCCGACAAGGGGATCTTTTCGCTCGCCATCACGCTGACGAGACTCCGCCGACGGAGCACCACCGCGCGCAACTCCCCGAGCTCTTGACCATCACTGCAGAGCAGTTGCAGACATGGCAGAGCCGCATTCACGGCCATCAGGCGCCCCTGCTTCACGGTGCCCAGAAGCACGCCTCTCAAACCGCACTGTTCAGAATCAATGGGCCGACAGCTTCTCCCCCGCTGAATCCGCTCGCTCTCAAGCCTCTACCCCTCAGCTTTTGGCGCTGGCCCCAAAGCCCGCACCATGGCGCAGCGATCTACCTGGTGATGGACAGGCCCGCACACTTAAGTGACCCAATCCTCTTGTACGTAGGCGAAACCCTGGCAGCGGACCGACGCTGGAAAGGAGAGCACGACTGCAAGGCGTACCTGGCGGCCTACGGAGAAGCACTCAGCACTGCAGGGCTCGCGAGCACCCCCAGCATCCGTTTCTGGACTGATGTGCCCTCTGGCACCCGGGAACGCCGTCGACTGGAACAGCACTTGATCCAAACCTGGCTGCCGCCTTTCAACAAAGAAACGCGTGCCCACTGGGCCACGCCTTTTCATGCCGACTAAGTGGGTCCAACTTTGACCAAACGAATCCTTAGCATCGCCATCACACAGCCCCGCTGAGATGCAGTTCTCTCCTTCGCAAGCCACACTCCAAACCTGGGCGGGCAACGTTCTGGCCGTAGGCCTCTGCGAAGGAGATCCCAGTGGCCTCGTGACAACCCTCGAACTGCGTCTGGGACTTGCCATCACTCCCTGGCTGGAGCAGAAGCGTTTTCAAGCCAAGCCTGGAGACGTCTGCTGTCTGCAGGTGCTTCAACCAGGCCTGACCAACCTTGTGCTGGTGGGCCTTGGCTCCTCCGATGGTGTGACCGTGAACGCACTCCGTGCTGCCGCGGCCCAAGCAGCCAAAGCCAGCCTGGGGCTGGGTGCCCACATGGGCCTCCTTCTCCCCTGGGGCAACCACGGCACAGCTGGCACCATCGCCGTGGCGGAGGCTGTGCGTCTAGCCAGCTACAAAGATCAACGGTTCCGCCGTGAAGCGGAAGACCGCACCATCCCCACCCAAGTGGATCTGCTTGGGCCCCTGCCTGCCAATACTGAAACAGCCCTGGCAGCGGTGGGTCCGGTGTGTGCAGGCGTTGAATTGGCGCGTGAACTGGTGGCCGCACCTCCCAACAGCCTGACCCCGGCGGCGATGGCCGACACCGCTGCTGCCATGGCCAGCAACTTTGGCCTCAAGCTCACCGTGCTCGAGCGCAGCGATTGCGAAGCACAGGGCATGGGGGCCTATCTGGCCGTCAGCCAGGGCTCAGACCTCCCCCCCAAGTTCATTCACCTCACCTACCGCGCTGAGGGGCCCATCCAGCGACGCATCGTCCTTGTGGGCAAAGGCCTCACCTTCGATTCCGGCGGCTACAACCTCAAGGTTGGGGCCGCTCAGATCGACATGATGAAGTACGACATGGGAGGCAGTGGAGCGGTGCTGGGAGCCATGCGAGCCCTGGCAGAACTGAAGCCCCAGGGGCTGGAAGTTCATGCCGTGATCGCCTCCTGCGAAAACATGGTGAATGGTTCGGCCGTTCATCCCGGTGACATCGTCACGGCCTCGAACGGCACCACCATCGAGATCAACAACACCGATGCCGAAGGACGCCTGACCCTGGCGGATGCCCTGGTGTACGCCAGCAAACTGGAACCCGATGCCATTGTTGACCTGGCCACGCTCACCGGAGCCTGCGTCATCGCCTTGGGCGAAGAAATCGCCGGCCTCTGGAGCCCCGATGACGCGTTGGCCGAAGCGCTCCGCAACGCAGCAGACCAGGCAGGAGAAGGCCTTTGGCGCATGCCCATGCAAGGGAGCTACAAGGAGGGGCTGAAGTCGCTCCTCGCGGACCTCAAAAACACCGGGCCTCGTCCCGGTGGCTCCATCACTGCCGCACTCTTCCTCAAGGAGTTTGTGGCCGACAACATTCCCTGGGCCCACCTCGACATTGCCGGCACCGTCTGGAGCGACAAAGGTCGGGGCCTCGATCCAGCAGGGGCCACAGGCTATGGGGTCCGCACCCTGGTGAACTGGGTGACAAGCACAACCGGCACCGGCACCTAAATTTCAGGCGCAACGGAGTAAGAGTCCATGGCGTCCAGCCCCCTCCGCTGGTATCTGCGAGCCCAACTCGGCATCTTGCTGCTTCCAGCAGGTCTCTGCTTGTTTGGGGAAGCAGTCAGCCGCCGCACTCTCCAAATGGCTGGCGGCACCGGTGGGCCCTGGTGGTGGTACGGCACCCTCAGCTTGATCCTGATCAATGCTGGCGTGGGTCTGATGATCGAAAGCGGTCTGCTCAGGGGCTATCCCAAGCAACGCTCGTAATCAGGGATCGACTGATCAGCGAAGTCTGCGGCCATGCTCAGCCGCAGCCACCACGGCTTCAATCAGGGCGGACCGAAGGCCCGACGCCTCCAACCGTCGGATTGCCGCCATGGTGGTGCCCCCTGGGGAAGCCACCATGTCTTTGAGTTGGGCTGGATGCAACTGCTGCTCGTGCAGCAGCGCTGCTGTGCCAGCCAGCGTTCGGTGGGCTAGATGCAACGCCTGCTCTCTGGGCATGCCAACAGCAACAGCACCATCCGCCAAGGCTTCAGCCATCATCGCCACGTAAGCAGGCCCCGATGACGTGAGTGCCAAGAAAGCATCCAAACGCTCTTCTGGCAGCTCGAGCACCTCACTCACTGGTGAAAAGAAGGCGTGCACCTGCCGTTGATGCTCAGCACTCACGCCCTGGCCCCACGCCAGCCCAGTGAGACCCGCCCTCACCAAAGAAGGAGTATTCGGCACAGCGCGAACGCAGGCTCTCCCTGGGAACAACCTCTCCAGGCGTCCCAAGGTGACCCCTGCCAAGACAGAAATCAACAACGCAGAACCACCTCCAGCCACCGGGGGAGCCTCGGCCGCCACTTGATCCAGCTGATGGGGCTTGATCGCCAACACCTGCACTGGAGCGCTCCAGGCCTGCTCTGCCCGCGGGTCCGTGGCCGCCACCACTGTGAGATTGGGGGGCAGCTGAGCCGACAGACGCTCCACACTGGCTTGCTGACCCACAACAGCAATCACCTCGGCAGCCGCGGGGTCACCCTGCTCGAGAAGAGGCCACAACAAAGCCTGGGCCATCCGGCCCAGGCCAATCACGCCAAGAGAAAGCGTCACGGCAGATCAGGCGATCACTGACCTCAGACTGCCGCAGCGGCAGCACCACCCCAGGCAGGAGCAGGAGCAACAGCGGCATCAGCGGAGCTTTGCTCCACATCCTTGGTCACCACGGTTGGCGAGGAGGCCTCGTCGTGGCTGACATTGGTGACGGTCACGCAGCTGGGGGCAAACAAGAAGATGCTCTCGCCAACACGCTCTTGATGGCCATCAATGGCGAAGGTGCCACCGGCAACAAAATCAACGGCGCGCTGGGCCTGATCCGGCTCCATCATCGTGAGATTCAGAATCACGGTTTTGCGCTCGCGCAGGGCCTGAATAGCGCGGGGCATCTCGTCAAAGCTGCGGGGCTCCATCAAGGTGACCTCGGCGGCTGTCGTGCTGATGCCAGGCATCCCAATCACATTGGAACTGGTGGTTGAAAAAGGTTCGGAATCGGCGAAGGGATTTCCGCTATCCAGGGAAGCCAACGCACCACCCATGGCATGACTGGCCCCATGATCGGCTTCTAGTTCTTCGCCAGTGTCGTAATCCAGATCATCGTAATCACCGTCGAGATACTCATCGCCGGCAACAACAGCACGAAGGCGGGAAATCAGCGACACCGGGAAACTGCAAAAACCTTGACCCTGAATAGCGCTTCGTGCGGGGCTGGGCAAGCGCTCTGAACCATTTCAATTGTTTCAATCCCAGATCTCATTCAATCGACACGGCGGAATCGGGAGAAGCCGGCCCAGAAGCGATCGATCGCGGGCCAAACAAGGCGGAGCCGACCCGCACCCAGGTCGCGCCTGCAGCGGCCGCATCCTCCCAATCACCACTCATTCCCATGGAACAGTCCGTTAAACCCAGCTGGTTGGCCAAGTTCCGGCAGTCGCCAAACAAGGCACGCCGCTCTGCAGTGGAGCATCCCAAAGGCGCCATGGTCATCAACCCCTTGATCCGCAGATGCTGCAGCGACTGAAGTGCCGTCCAGGCTTCGGCCAGATCCTGGAGCTCCCAGCCACCTTTTGTGGGATCGGGCCGCAACTTCACCTGAAGAAAACACTCCGGAGCAACTCGTTCCTCCTGAGTGATTCGATCGACCCGCTTCGCGAGTGCCAGCGAGTCGATCGAATGAATCACAGCAAAAGCCCGCACCACCGAACGCACCTTGTTGGCCTGCAAACGACCAATGAAATGCCAACGGATCTGAGGGAGGTCCGCCAGCTCCTCCTGCTTCGGCAAAGCCTCCTGAACACGGCTTTCTCCAAAATCAACCTGGCCGAGCTGCGCCAGCTGCCGGATTGGAGCCGCAGGATGCCCTTTGCTCACCGCCAGCAGCCTCACCCCTGCGGGCATCTTTGCCTTTAGAGCTCTCCAACGCTCGGCCCTTCTCTCCAGATCAGTGAGCATTCCGACCTCAAAGAGCGCCCTAAATAAAGGTTTGATCGAACAATTGCTTCCAGCCTTGGTGCTCTTCAGGGCGATCCCTGCGGCTGCGAGCCAGATTGATCTCCGCGTGGTGTCGAGCATCCTGAAAAGGAATCACCTCGAATTGAGCGCCTCGGGGCTGCAATGTGACCAGGAAATACATGCGCTGGGCATACAGCGTCGCGTACACATCCCGGCCCTCACCCGCGGGTGCCACCCGATACAGCATGCCGAAAGTCGGGTGATTGAGATAACGCTCAGCTGTCACGAACCGCACCCAACGGTGAACTTCAGAAGGAACCGTACCTCCCGCGCAGACCGAGCATCAGTAGTAAGAGTGCACTTCCAAGCCAATTCAGAGGCTTGGCGCCAGGCATCGCAACAGTTTTGGGGCGGAAATGCTCAGCGGGTAGCCAGTGCCCACCACGGGCGATCAGGGCTTCCGCCCCTTGTTCAGCCCTTAGCAAGATGTTGGCGAGCAACCGTTCCCCCACAGCCAGAACGAGTCCAAATGACGCTTTCAGGCCCAAACGCTTGAGATTCACAGCGCGGCTCGCGAGGGAGCGCAGAAGGTTCTGCAGTTCCTCCTGCACCAATGGAAGGAATCGCAGAGCCAGCAATAACTGGAAGCTGAGCCGATCAACCGGCACGCCGAGAGCCGCAAAAGGAGAAAAAAACCAGCCCAGAGCCCACACCAGATCTTCACTGGGGGTGCTGAGCAACATCAGATTCACGCTGTGCACGAGCGTCAGGATCAACGTGGCGCTGTTGAGGCCGAGCTCAGCCGACCGCCGGTTGACCACAACAGGCCCCAGGCTGAATCCCGCCGTTTTCCAAGGCCCGAGATGCAGCAGCACCCATGAAGGCCCCTCAGGGAGCGGTGCCTGCAGCTCCTGCGCTGGTCGCAAGGGCAGGAGTGCACCCGCTTCTCCAGTGGGGAGAAGCGTGGCCAGCAATCCAGCGCCAAGCGCCAAAAGACTGAGCAAGGCAAGGGAGCGCCACCACGTCCTCACAGGCAAGCCACTGCAAGCCGTGAGGATGAGCAACACGATCAGCAGCGACACCCGCCAAACCGGGCCTGCCAACACCGGGGTCAGCAGAAACATCAGCACCCAACCCAACTTCAGACGAGGATCGAGCCATCGCAACCAACCGTTCTTCCCATCGACAAACTGGCCGATGGGGATCTGGCGCAGCCAATCCATGGATCAGCTGGAGCGACTTTGCTGACGGGCAAGATCACGCTCGGCGTCACGCTGCTGCTTGCCACGCCAGAACAGTTTCAGGGGAGTGCCCTCGAAACCCAGGCCCTCACGAATCTGACGCTCCACGTAGCGGCGATAGGTATCTCCGAACAGCTTGGGATCATTCACAAACAAGGTGAAGCTGGGTGGGCGGCTTGCCACCTGGGTGCCGTAGTAGAGGCGACCCTGACGACCACCGCGGGTGGTGGGAGGGCTTCTCCAGCTGAGAGCTTCTTTCAGCACCTCATTCACCACAGAGGTACTCACCCGGCGTCGGTGCTGCTGCACCGCCAGGGCCGCAAGCGCAAAGATGCTGTCAACCCGCTGCCCCGTGAGGGCTGAGGTGAACAGCATGGGCGCCCAATCAAGGAAATAGAGCTTTGCGCGGAGCTCTTTTTCCATCGCGGGCATGGTGTGACTGTCTTTTTCGACGGCATCCCACTTATTGACCACGACGACGCAGGCGCGACCCTCATCCTCAATACGTCCAGCCAGACGCTGGTCCTGCTCTGTCACTCCATCCAGGGCATCGATCACCAACACGCACACATCGCTGCGCTCAATCGCTTTAAAACTGCGGTTGATGCCAAAAAATTCAGGGCCGTAATTAACACTGCGGCGGCGACGAATCCCCGCCGTATCCACAAGCTTCCAGGGCATCCCCTGGCGCTCGATGTTGGTATCGATGGTGTCGCGGGTGGTGCCACGAATCGGACTCACGATCGCCCGTTGTTCTCCACAAATGGCATTCAGAAGGCTGGATTTCCCCACATTGGGGCGACCGACAATGGCCATCTGAATCGGCTCGTCATCCTCACCCTCCTCCTCCTTCGGGGGCAGATACGTGAGCACCTGATCCAAAAGATCTCCTGTGCCGGCGCCATGAATGGCTGAAATCGGATAGGGCTCACCCAAGCCCAAGCCCCAAAACTCAGCAGCCATCGCCAGACCTTGATCCGGCGACTCGCATTTATTCACCGCCAGCAGCGTCGGACAATTCTGACTGCGCAACCACTCAGCGATCGCCTGATCAGCTGCCGTGACACCCTGCTGACCATCCACGATCACCAGAGCCACACAGGCCTCCGCCATGGCCAAATTGGCCTGCTCGCGAATCTCCGGCAGAAACTCACTGTCATCATCGAACACCAGGCCACCGGTATCGACCACCTTGAATTCGCGATCCCCCCAGTACCCGTCTTGGTACGTGCGGTCGCGGGTGACACCGGGCTCGTCATGAACGATGGCCTCTCTGCTACGGCAGAGACGATTCACCAGCGTTGACTTGCCAACGTTTGGGCGACCGATAATGGCAACGACCGGACGCGCCATGAGGTACCACGAAAAACAGATCTCTTGACCCTACAGAGGCGCGAAAGACAAAACCTTTTGGTTTGCGACTCACGCGACGCAGGCAAGACGACTAAGGGTCGGGTAGTTCCCGCCGTCAACCTTGCGGCTGTTCCCATGATCGAACTGATCGCCTCACTCGTCGTGGATCTCTCGGACCAGAAACTCACGGTCTATGACCACGACGACCAGGTGGTGCGCGTTATCCCCGTGAGTACAGGCAAAGCCGCCACACCCACCCCCACTGGACTCGGCAGCGTGTTGACCAAATACCGCTCTGTCACGATGCGGGGCCGTGGCTATGTGGCCCCAGGGGTCCCGTATGCGATGTGCATCACCGCCAATGAAGCGATCTGTCTACACGGCGCCCCCTGGCAAGAAGACGCTGGCCAGGCCTTTGGGGTTCCCCGCAGCCATGGTTGCGTGCGCATGCCCACGGACCAAGCCCGCTGGTTGTTCGACAACACTCCCAAAGGGACCAAGGTCTTGATTCAGATCTGAAGCCAAACCCATCAACCCCATGGCCCAGGTGACCTTCAGCTGACCGGCAGGTCACCTGGGTGGCCTCCCACCGGATTGGCCGGTGGTTCCAGACGCTCCGGGAGAGGGCCCTCACTGGGCAGTGGCTCACAACGCTCGGCCAGCCAAGCGAGGAGCCAATTCACCGCCGTAGCCCTGCGGGTGCGGCGGGGGTACAACTCTCCAATCGTGTAGCCCTTGAATCCCAGCTGCTCCTTCAGCAACTGCTTGAACGGCTTGGGCACCGAGCGGGTCAAGGCCACGGAAGCGGAACGGGTGGCGATCACCTCTGGAGCCTGACTGAACCCATCCCGCCAGTGTTCAGGCGTCTCTGGGCCAGCAAGCCAAAGAGAGGAACCATCCTGAGGATCGCAAGGCTGGTAGCCAAGGCGTTCCCAAATGCGCTCGGCCACAAAACGATCGCTGGTGCGATCCTCCAAGATCTGCTGCAGCAGCAAACGGCTAAGAGGCCAGACCGTCAAAGGCAAGACCAAGAAATCTCATCCATCGTTTCATGCCTTGACAACGGGCATCGGGGGCCATCGCGCCAGATACGGTTCAAGTATGTATGTCGTCGACACCACCCTCGCCCCAGGCACCAGGATCAGCAGCGACAGCTGTCTTCAACGCCTGGTGTTTGCCCTGCCAGACGAGCTGCAACGCAAAGTGCGCAAAGACCAGCGCAAGATCCTTGGCAAGGATGCGGCGTCCATGGCGGCCCTCCCTTGGGGGCGCAATGCTTTGGTGACCTTCAGCTACAGCGGTGCATCGCTGCGTAGCCAGCCCCTCTTCTGTGACCGACGCGACATACCGCTACCGCGGCGTTGCCGCCATCAACTCCGCGACGGGCAGCGGGTGCGTTTATCGCTGCGCCAGGTGCCACGGCCCGGGGCTCGACCAGCGACAAAGCTGGAGGTTTTGAAAGTGCAATGGCTGCTGCTCGATGCCCCCGCCGGGAAAAACAAACCCGCCAGCCCCCACAGCATTCAAACCGTGGAGCTCTCCCTCCCTGTCGACTTGATGCAGGAGGTGGAACGCCTCGCCATCGCCGACGACTGGGCGGTATCCAACTGGCTGCGCAACGCCATTGAAGTCCAGATCTCCAGAAGGCAAGGGCAGCAGCCAACCCAGCGTTCGGCTGCCTGACCGCGGCGACCACTGAGCGAAAAGCCAACAGAGAGAATGAGTGCCGGAGGAGGCACCGATGGCAGCAGCAGCGGATGATCGGTTCACCGGCCCCCTCGTGCTTGAGGGTCGGGGCACAACACGCCAGCTTCGCTGCCGAGTTCTGCAATCCCCGCTTGCGGGGGTCAGCGACCGCATCTTTCGCAACCTGGTGAGGCGCTGGGCTCCCGACGCTCTCCTGTTCACCGAAATGGTGAATGCCACCAGCCTTGAATTGGGCCACGGACGCCGCAAGGTGGAGGAGCTGGCTGAGGAATCCGGTCCCATTGGGGTGCAGCTGTTTGATCACCGGCCGCAGGCGATGGCCGAAGCAGCCCGCCGAGCGGAGGCCGCAGGGGCCTATCTGATTGACATCAACATGGGCTGCCCGGTGAAAAAAATTGCCAAAAAGGGTGGCGGCAGCGGCCTGATTCGCGAGCCGGATCTTGCGGTGGGAATCGTGGAAGCCGTCACAGCCGCCGTCGCCATCCCCGTCACGGTCAAAACCCGATTGGGCTGGTGCCAAAGCGACGGCAGCAATGCCTCAGCAGTGCAGTGGTGCCGTCAGTTGGAAGCAGCTGGCGCCCGCCTGCTCACCCTGCATGGCCGCACACGCGACCAAAAATTCAGCGGCAACGCCGATTGGCAAGCGATCGCTGCGGTCAAGCAGGCCTTGAGGATTCCAGTGATTGCCAATGGTGATGTGAACAGCCCGGACGACGCACTCCGGTGCATGAACATCACAGGGGCCGATGGGGTGATGGTGGGTCGGGGAACCATGGGGGCCCCCTGGTTGGTGGGACAAATCGACGCCGCCTTTTCAGGCCAACCCATCCCCCCCACACCAGGCCCGCGAGAACGGCTTGCCCTGGCGCGTGATCAGTTGGTGGCCCTTGTGTCCGACCGCGGAGACCACGGCCTGCTCATCGCCAGAAAACACATGAGCTGGACGTGCACCGGCTTTACGGGAGCACCGCAACTGCGTCATGCCTTGATGCGTGCTCCGAACCTCCACGAGGCACTACAGCTGCTGGACGCAAAACTTCAGGAGCTGAGTTGAACATCAGCCCACTGCCATCAAAAGGTTGCGGGTGCCGGTGATCGCTTGGGTCGCCAGCAGCAACGCCACAATCAGATTGAGTACCACATGCAATCGGCGAATCGCTAGGCGCCGGCCTATCTCCGCCTGCAAACCCATCGTCAGCATCAACAAGCCACACAGTGCAATTCCACCCCAGTAGTGGGACTGCCAGAAAGCCCCCTGCCAGGGCCCATAAGCCCCTCGGGTCACTTCGGGCTGAGACCCGAGCAGCAGGAGACCGAACCAAGAGCTCAAGGCCCAGGCCAACCGCTGCATCGTGCGACGACTGCGCAAGAGAGCGAGAAAAGCGGCCACCACTCCGGCCTCAGCCGCAATGAAGGCAAGAAGCCGAGAACCGGAGGGCGCCATCTCCGCTGTGGCGACATCGTGCGCCATGGCAATCAACACTGCGAGCACCACAGCGCCTGTCGCCCAGCGGCCGTGATCGGCATGTTCAACAGGCACGGTGGGAGCGATGGGGTTGAGTTCAAGCCGCCGCTCCCTGGCCAGAATCCCCAACCGGATGGTTGCGCCCACGACCGGATACACAAACAAAATGATCAGCACCGGATGCACCAACCCCAGCCACTGCATGGTTGTGAGGGATGGGATCGTCAGAAACATCGAAGGGGCCTCCTAGGGCAGAACGGCATCGGCGCTGTGACGCACCAGCAGCAAGGAGAAATAGGGTCGTTCACCAGCCTGCACCTTGGCCGCCGGGAGCACCCGTTGATCCGGCCATCCCACCCGTTCAGCGAATAACGCTCGATCCAACAATCCCCTCGCTTTCAACAGCGGCTGAATCCAATGCCAGCGCACCCCCAGCTTGAGCAACGCCAACACCATTTCCGCTGACTCCGCTTGCTGCAACAGCATGTCCAGCCCCTCAGGCGTGTCTGGGCACGGACGGATTAACAGCCCCTCCTTCTGAAAGGCCAAGGGCCAATGTCCGGCAGCAGCAGCAGCAGCAACGGAGGAGATGCCAGGAATCACCTCCACGTTGATCTCTGGGTGATGCCGCTGGAGCGCCAGCAGCACATAGCTGCCTGTGGCGAACAGGGAAACATCACCCTCACACAGAAACACCACCCGATGGCCCCGATGCACCTGCTCCGCCAGGACTGCGGCCGCTTGCCTCCAAGCCTTGAGCAAGTGCTCAGCCTCTGTCACCATCGGAAAGACCAGCGGCAGAGATCGCTGGGAGGGATCCAAAAAGGGAGCCACGATCGCTGAGGCCATTCCCTTGGCATCAGGGCGCGCCACGGGATACGCCACCACATCAGCCGCACAGAGGTGACGGTGGGCTTTGAGCGTGAGCAGCTCGGGATCACCGGGGCCAACCCCCATCAGCACAAGGGGGGCAGACGTCTTTGCAGCCATGGAAAGGGCGATACGGAGACCCTTGAGTCATCTGGGCTTGTTCTAGGTCAAACCCATCCAACGAGAGAATGGCTGCACCCTTCCCTGTTCGGGATGAGCCAGCTTCGAATCCAAACCGCTACCTACCCAGAGGCCTCGCCTTTGCTGGAAAGCCAGGATCCCCAAACCATTCAGCGAGAGCTGGGGCGCCGCGGGATCCGCTTCGAGCGCTGGCCAGCATGCCAATCACTCCAAGACGGTGCCGAACAAGACAGCATTCTCCAGGCCTACGCCGTCGAAGTCGCCCAGGTGCAAGCCGGTGGTGCCTACCCCTCGGTGGATGCCATTCGCATCCGCCCCGACCACCCAGACCGTCGGGTCCTGCGCCAAAAATTTCTCAACGAGCACACCCATGCAGAGGATGAGGTGCGCTTCTTTGTCGAAGGGCGCGGCTTGTTCTGCCTTCACATCGCGGATGAAGTGCTCCAGGTGCTGTGCGAAGCCGGCGATTGGATTGCCGTCCCAGCAGGCACGAAGCACTGGTTTGACATGGGAAGTGCTCCCGATTTCTGCGCGATCCGCTTTTTCAATAACCCAGATGGCTGGGTCGCGCAGTTCACGGGAGAGTCCATTGCCGATCGGTTTCCACGGCTTCCTTGATCCTGAAGGGAGGCAGATGGGTGCCGATGGCAGCGCCGCCTCATGCACTCAGGCGGCGAGCAAAAGATGGGAAGCCACAACCGACTTCAACGCCATGCGCTTGGCGCTGCGGCGTTCTGAGGAATCATCCCCGCCCACCAGCAAGGCAGCCTCAAGATCGGAACACTTGCGCAGCAGATCCTTCACGAGAGGATTGGCCTTGAGAAGATCCCACTGATCGTCTGTAGTGCCATTCCTCAGTTCCTGCAGGGAATCAGCGACCGCAACAACTGGATCCACCATCGCCAAACGAGTAACGACTAGGTCAATCATAAAACCGACCACAGAAGACTGGTCAATCTCTTTGGACTTCTTTTGGTCTTTGCTTGCGATTTTGTAGCGATCGCCACGGTCCGAGGGCGAAGAGGCGCTTCGAGAGGTTCTATCCCCTCGAAGCGCGCCTGATTCAACGCTTGCACGTCAGAACCCTGCGCAGAGGAGGAAGGCGGAAGGAGATCAGCTCGCTTCCCGCGATTCCCCCTCCAGCTGATCCAGAAGCACATCCACTGGGATCTGGGTCGAGAACCGACAAGCGCAGGTCTCACTGGCGTTGAGAGTTCCATGCTCCCAGTACTTATTGCTACCGGTGCCACCACCACAGAACCCGAAATAATCGCAATGGGCTCGGCATTGCTCCACACCCGCTGCCATGTCGCGATGAAGGCGGCGAAACACTTCGGTGCGGGTTGCAGCTTCGAGAGACAGATCGCTCAGATGGCCGAGATTGAACATCCCATAGCGCTCCGTTTCAACCGAGAGAAGCTCTGGATCAAACGTGGAGAAATTGCCAGCCGCATCCACGCTCAGGATCGAATAAGGGCGATTCATCTCGTTTTGGCGAAGACGCTGACCGCAATCGATCATCTCCATCACCTGGCTGAATTCCCTCAGCTGCAGCGGGTATCCATCCCTCTGGTTGCAGCGCCAGAAACGACGCAAAAACTGCCTGTATTGCGATTCACGCTGAAGGCCTTGCATCGAGGAGCGGGCGTTGACGCCCTCCTGTTCCTCCACATTGAAACCAATTTGATGGATTCCTTCATCCCGAAGGAATGCATACATCTCCTCAGGTTGGTCCAGTGCTTTCTGGGTGAGAACGGCGATGGCATGGAAGGGAATGCCATGAGCCTGAAGGGTTCGGATCCCACGCATGGTGTGCGCATGGGAACCTCGACCGTTACGAAAGCGTCGATGGGCGTCATGCAATGACGCAGGGCCATCAACGCTGACCCCCACCACAATGCGATTGCGCTTGAAGCAATCGGCCCACTGATCATTGATCAGCGTCGCGTTGGTTTGCAGGTGCTGTTCAATCACCACGCCCTGCTGCTGAAGCGCCGAGGTGGCCTCCTCTAAACGCTGGCTGGCCTCGTCATAAAAAGCAGTGGGGAGGGTTAGGGGCTCCCCGGCATGCCAAAGAATCGAGAGGTGGGGGCCCCAATAGGGGCTCTCATAGATCCGATCCAGCAACAGTGGCAGTTGTTGCAAATCAAACCTGCGGCGCCTGTGGCGATCCGGCAGATAGCAATAGCTGCAATCAAGATTGCACAGCGATGTGGCCTGGATCACCACCAAACCGATTGGACCGTAATCAGAGCAGTTCACCAGTTCGCAAATCCTCCCCGGTAGCCATTGGCGAATCCGCCACCTCCACCGTTGGCAAAGGCACGGCCGCCGTTCCCCCAGGCACCACCGCCACCGTTGCCCCAGGCACGACCTCCGTTCCCCCAGGCGCGACCGCCCCCATTGCCCCAGGCACGCGCCAAGAGCTCAGGGGACGTTGGCGATGCCTTTTCCAAGGCCGCCCAGGCAGCGGGGCCCAGGCTCTCAATGCGCTGTTCGAGAACATTGGATCCATCAGGGCGACTGTGCACAGCCGCCCGGCTCGATTCACACAACACGGCGCTGGCGGCCAGGGCGGCGGCAAGCGTGAGCAGGGTGGTCTTAGTCATGGTGAACGCGTGAGAAAGAACAGATACGAAGTGAGCGAAGGCCGCAAGCTCACTGCTGGGTGAACTGCGCCGTTGTTGTGAGCACCATGCGGAAGAACGTGCTGATCTGCTCATCGCTGAGGTCAATGCCACTGTCCGTGCCGATCCAGCGATTGATTTCACTGCGAACCGCAGGGTCGTTGCCGATGTAAGCCGCCAGCAACCTTCCGATCGCCAGGTTGCTCACGTTGAGGAGATGGGGCGTGGCATCACCCACAACACAGCCAACGCCAGATCGGGCGTAAGGGACATTGGGCACCAAGTCCGCCTCCGGAGCATTGGCCCTTTGATTGGCCTTCAACCAGAGGCTGTCTCCACCAAGCACGGCCACATCGCCACGCTTGAGCGCGGCCAGGGCCTGCTCAGGGGCCGCAAAAGTCTTGAAAGCAGCCCCATCCAAAGAAGCCTCCAGCACCTCGGCAGCCACAGTGTTCTCCACAACCCCAATCGTCTGGCCGTTGAGACTTGCTGGAGTGCCGTCATTGCCCTTCGGAGCGAGCAACCTCACCCCACCATTCGCGAACGGGATCGTGAAATCGAGTGTGCGTTGGCGCTCCCAGCTGAAGCCAACACCACAGGCGATGTCGGCCTCTCCGGAACGAATTTTCTCCAGCCCTTCCCTTGCTGACGCCACCGCAATCGGCTGAATGCGAAAGCTGTCGGCCTTGGCCTAGGCCGCGTGCTTCATCTGATCTCGAATCGCTTCAAGGACCACGAACGAGAGGCCGTCATAGACATTGCCTTTGGCTTGAACCATCGGCAGGGCACCGCCGATCACCACCGCACGCAAGGTGCCGGTCTCGAAGGCACTGGTTGTTCCGCCGCCGGTTTCAGCAGCCGGCTTCTCGCAAGACACCAAAGCCAACGTCGAAAGAGCGAGCAGCACTAAGGCGGCTCTCGTTCGCAAACCCATGGTGTGAAGACCTTTTGGTTCTGACAGACCTCAGATCTAGGCAGGAAGTTCGACAGCGACGACGCGGCTGATCCCAAACGGCACGATTGGGATCACGCAATCCATCAGCGCCATGTCACGCCCACGGAGTGCATCCGCACATCTTCAGGGCGTTCAAGCTCCCCGGTGAGAATCCGAGCCTCTGCATCGGCCAGCTCTTCAAGACGAGGCACGATGACCTCACGATCCCAACGTTGCTCACAGAGCACCCAATACAGCCCGAAGTGGCGGGCTTCACTGGCCAGTAACTCGCCGTACAAGTTCTTCAGTTCAGGATCAGAACTGTGCTCAGAAAGCAGGGCCATCCGTTCATGACTGCGCGCTTCAATCAGGCCCGCCACCAGAAAGGAGTCGAGCATGCGCTGCGGCTCCGGCCGTCTCACCAACTTGGCCAGTTGAGCGCCGTAACCAGGTGAGGGCAGCGGTTCAAGGTAACGACCGCGGCGCTTCAGCAAGGCGAGAACCTGCTCAAAATGCTCCAGTTCCTCGCGAGCCAAAGGGCTGAGCGCCTCTCCCAAGCCGGGCTCACACAGATAACGAAACATCAATTGCACCGCGGCACCTGCCGCCTTCCTCTCGCAATGGGCGTGGTCAATCAGGAGCTCAATCGGCCTTGCGATGGCCTGCTCCAACCAGGTGGCGTTCGTGGGAGCGGCCAACCAACGGATGCTGGCCACGGATTTGTCTAACGCCGGAGCAACGGTGAGCTGCGGGGGATGCATCAAGCCACGTCTCCAGCGCGCGCGCGGAGGTGATGCACCAAACCATCGAGAGCCAAGCGGTAGCTGTCGGCTCCGAAGCCAGAAATCACACCGACAGCGCGATCCGCGAGAAAGGAATGATGGCGGAAGGATTCCCGGGAATGGGTGTTGCTGAGATGCAGCTCCAGATAGGGGATCGCCACGCCAAGAAGAGCATCTCGGAGGGCAAGAGACGTGTGGGTATAGGCACCAGCATTGATCAAGATTCCATCCACATGGCCCATGGCCTGGTGGATCCGATCCACAAGGGCACCCTCGAAATTGCTCTGATAAGAATCGAGTTCAACCCCCAGCTCGCGCGCCTGCACCTGAAGGGCCGCTTCAATGTGCTGCAAGCTGGAGTTGCCGTACAAACCGGTCTCCCGCTGCCCGAGCAGGTTCAGATTCGGGCCATTCAGCAAAAGCAGGCGCATGGGCCTTGGGAGCAACTGATCGCGCACTGATCGTATCGAGGGCAAGCCTCGCGCTATCCACGAGCGGGAGGGGGCAGGCAAGCTGGTAAGTTCTTGCGGTGTGGTTCGGGTCGGTGCCCGAGTGGTTAATGGGGGCGGACTGTAAATCCGCTGGCTCTGCCTACGTTGGTTCAAATCCAACCCGGCCCATCCTCCACATGCCCTTGTAGCTCAGCGGTAGAGCA
>JAYKIX010000036.1:0-8103 GCA_035286005.1 Synechococcus sp.
GAGACGCCGCAGGCCACAAGGCAGCGCAGTAACACTTTGCGCATGGTGTTGTCCTTGATCAAGATCCAGAAATCCTATTTCCTAGAGGTCAAAGCTTCCGCTGAACCAAGAAGAAGGAATAAGCCCAGACCTGATCCCACCTCCACCACGTCTTGAACGCTCCTATCACTTGCGCAGAAGCAAGCCCCAAGCATGCGAAAGGCGCAGAATTCAAGCTTGCCCTCGGCAAAGATTGGATGCTGCAGATGGCAGAAGACACCAGGGATGCTCCTAAACCAGATGCGGCAGAGCATCAAATCAATGGTACTCGTGGATGAAGACACGGCCAAGCTGCTGGACTACGCGATTGCGGCAGAGCCTTCAACCTGAGCCGTGATCTCCCTTCAAAAAGAAGGAGGAACGCACCATCCAGAGCATCTTGCTCCAAGGTTGGCAGACAGCCTTGAGAATGGGTCGCCTGAGATTCGAACTCAGGACCAGCCGGTTAAAAGCCGGATGCTCTACCGCTGAGCTAGCGACCCTTCCAGAATCGTGGCGAGTCGCCCGGATTCAGGAGTGCTTTTCAAGCACAAAAAGAAGGTATCACCCAGCGCCACCCTCCTCCAAGCAATCCGATCTCTGGGAAGCTCAGGACACGATTCAAAGCTCTTTTCCCCCTTATCCAGATGTCCACGCCATCACCGCCACCCTGGCCCGCTCCTCAGATTTCTAAGCAGGCCTGGGTCGCGAACAGCGCAGTGGTTATCGGTGATGTGCGCATGGCGGAGGGCAGCAGTCTCTGGCCAACAGCCGTTGCACGGGCCGATCTCGCCAGCATCCGCATTGGTGAAAACAGCAATGTTCAAGATGGGGCCGTGCTGCACGGAGATCCAGGTGAACCCGTTGTCATTGGACGTCATGTGACCGTCGGCCACCGCGCTGTCGTCCATGGCGCCACCCTTCAAGACGGATGCCTGATTGGCATTGGAGCCGTGGTGCTCAACGGCGTCAACGTGGGAGAAGGCGCCTTGGTGGCCGCAGGGGCCGTCGTCACCAAAGACGTTCCTCCTCGCACCCTTGTGGCAGGGATCCCAGCCCAGGTGAAACGGGAACTGACCGCAGAAATCCACAACAGCCAGGTGAATCACGCGATCCACTACAGCCAGCTCGCACAACAGCATGCTGAGCTGGAGCAGCAGCAAATGCTGCAAAACCAAACGAGCTGAGGCGCATCGGGCGCAGGGGGCTCCATGGTCCTTAGGATCATTGGGCTTTTCCGACACACCCATGGACCTCCGGCTCGTCCTCGTGGCTTCCCCGATTCTTCTGGCGCTGGGCTGGGCCGCGTTCAACATTGGTCGTGCAGCCGTCGGCCAGCTTCAACTGATGATCAAGCGCAGCCGCGCCTGAATCGCGAATCCCTAAGGTTGAGAGTCAGCGCGCGCCTCAACCTTGACCACAGCAGCCAACGTTGTTGTCATCGGTGCTGGCCTTGCCGGCACTGAAGCAGCCTGGCAAGTGGCGGAAGCCGGCATTCCTGTTCGATTGATCGAGATGCGGCCGGTGAAACGTTCACCAGCGCACCACAGCAGCGAATGTGCAGAGCTTGTTTGTAGCAACAGCTTTGGTGCCCTGAGCAGCGACAGGGCAGCTGGTTTGCTCCAAGAGGAGTTGAGGCGACTCGGCTCACTTGTGATCCGAACAGCCGACGAACATGCCGTACCTGCCGGTGGTGCCTTGGCAGTGGATCGCGGTCGCTACAGCGCCGCTTTAACCGCCGCGCTTGACGCGCACCCGCTAGTGACGATCGAACGCCGAGAGCAACTCGCCCTTCCGTCAGACGACCAAATCACCGTGCTGGCCACCGGACCGCTCACCAGCGAGTCATTAGCAGAAGACCTGAAAGAGTTCACCGGACGCGACGACTGCCATTTCTTTGATGCGGCCAGCCCAATCGTGGATGGCGAGTCCATTGATATGGCCAAAGCCTTCAGGGCCAGCCGTTACGACAAGGGCGACGCCGACTACATCAACTGCCCCATGGACAAGGAGCAGTACCTCGCCTTCCGAGATGCTCTACTCGCAGCAGAACAGGCACAACTTAAGGATTTCGAAAAGGAGAGCGCCAACTTTTTTGAAGGCTGCCTGCCGATTGAAGAGTTAGCCAGGCGCGGTGAAGACACCATGCGATACGGCCCTCTCAAGCCCATTGGCCTTTGGGATCCTCGCTGGGGCGATTTCAACGATCGTGATGTCCGGCGGGCGAACAGGGCTTATGCCGTGGTGCAACTGCGCCAGGAAGACAAAGACGGCCGGCTCTGGAATCTGGTGGGTTTCCAGACCAATCTCAAATGGGGCGACCAAAAACGGGTTCTGCGCATGATCCCGGGCCTGGACGCTGCCGATTTTGTGCGCTTCGGCGTGATGCACCGCAACACCTTCCTGGAAGCTCCGGAATTGCTCCAACCCACCTTGCAATTTCGAAAGCGCGAACGGTTACTGGCTGCTGGGCAGATCACCGGCACCGAGGGCTATGCCGCCGCAGTGGCCGGGGGATGGCTAGCGGGCACCAATGCGGCACGCCTGGCCAAAGGAGAGCAACCCATCGACTTACCTCCCACCTGCATGATCGGAGCGCTGACCCACTTCATCAGTGAGGCACCGTCGGGGAAGTTCCAACCCATGCCCCCCAACTTCGGCTTGCTGCCCGAACTACCCGAACGAATTCGCGATAAACGCCGCCGCTACGAGGCCTACCGGGATCGCGCCCTGGCTGATCTCGCCTCCCAAATGGGCGTAACAGCAATGGCAGCGGCATGAACCGAACGAACTGCGCCGCAAAACCGCTGCTAACAAAAGAACAGATGGTTGACACCTTGATGGCTGCTGCGGCACGCCTTCTCAACCCAACCATCGTTCCAACCGACATCGACTGATTGAGCAACGATCACGGCGCATCGAGGAGCGTTGCCGACAACGCATGCACAGCCCGGTGCGCTCCGAACTGATTCGGACCGCCACACCACCGTTCAGGGCTGGCTAAGGCCGCTGTTTCCCTTGCCGGCATCTAGGGTTTAGCGCTGAGCAAGGCGCCAACCGTGAGCAAGGCCGACTGGGATGTGATCGTGATCGGCTCCGGCATCGGAGGGCTGGTCACCGCCTCCCAATTGGCGGCCAAAGGTGCGAAAACTCTCGTGCTTGAGCGCTATCTGATTCCCGGAGGGTCCGGAGGCAGCTTCCAGCGCAAGGGCTACACCTTTGATGTGGGGGCCTCGATGATCTTTGGATTCGGAGACAAAGGGCACACCAACCTGCTCACCCGTGCCCTTGCTGATGTGGGCCAGAGCTGTGAAACGGTGCCCGATCCGGTGCAGCTGGAGTACCACCTGCCAGGTGGGCTCACCATGGCCGTTGACCGGGATTACGACAGCTTTATAGCTCGAATGAGCGCCCGCTTCCCCCACGAAGCCGAGGGGATTCGAACCTTCTACGACACCTGTTGGCAGGTCTTCCGCTGCCTCGACGCGATGCCACTGCTGTCGCTCGAGGATCCTGCCTATCTGGCCAAAGTCTTTTTTCGCGCTCCGCTGGCCTGTCTCGGCCTTGCTCGCTGGCTTCCCTTCAACGTGGGTGATGTCGCCCGAAAACACATTCGTGATCAGGACCTCTTGCGCCTGATCGATATGGAGTGCTTCTGCTGGTCGGTGATGCCTGCCGATCGCACACCGATGATCAATGCCGGGATGGTGTTCTCCGACCGCCACGCAGGTGGAATCAATTACCCCAAGGGTGGGGTTGGAGTGATCGCCGAAAAACTGGTCGCTGGGCTCAAAGCCCGTGGAGGAGAAATCCGATACCGGTCCAGGGTCACCAAAGTGCTGGTGGACAAGGGCAAAGCCGTTGGTGTGCGCCTGGCGGATGGCGAGGAACTGAAAGCCCGGCGCGTAGTCAGCAATGCCACCCGCTGGGACACATTCGCTGGTGAGGGATCCCCAGACAACACGCTGGTGGATGCGCAATACACGCCGGTAGCCGAGAACACATGGCGGCGTCGCTACCAACCCTCCAGCTCCTTCCTTTCACTGCATTTGGGTGTCAAGGCAGAAGCCATTCCTGAAGGTCTGCACTGCCACCACCTTCTGCTGGAGGATTGGCGCGCCATGGAGGCCGAGCAGGGGGTGATCTTTGTGTCCATCCCAACCTTGCTCGATCCCTCCCTTGCACCGGCAGGGCGTCACATTGTTCACACCTTCACGATGAGCGATATGCGCCACTGGAAGGGACTGAGCCCAAAGGCCTATACCGCCAAGAAACAAGCCGATGCCGATCGCCTGATTGAACGACTCGGAGCCATCCTTCCCGGTCTCGAAGCGGCCATTGATGTGCAGGAGGTGGGAACACCCCGCACCCATCGGCGTTTCCTTGGCCGCATGGCCGGCAGTTACGGACCAATTCCCGCCAACCGACTCCCAGGGTTGCTGCCGATGCCCTTCAACCGCACTGGACTCCCCAACTTCTATTGCGTAGGGGACTCCTGCTTCCCAGGTCAAGGGCTCAATGCCGTGGCATTCAGCGGCTACGCCTGCAGCCACAGGGTTGGAGCCGACCTCGGCCTCAACCCCTGGGCTCTGCCGGCCTGATGCGGTGGACGCGGATCTTCAACACGGCCCCTAGGCTCACTCCAATGTGAAGGATTGATATGAATCGGCCAGAACAGCCTGGTTCCGCGGAACTGGCCCGCTACCTCGAACGTCGTGGTGAGTTGAGCAAACCGTGGATGCTTCAGATGCTTCGCCTCGCCAAGCTCAAGGAACGACGCGACGACATGAGCCCTCAGGACTACCTGAGTTCCATTCAGGAAGCCCATGCCGACCTGATGCGACTGGGTGAGTTCTGGAAGGGCCGTGAAGCTGAAGTCTTTGGTGGGCAATACCGACCCAGTGAGGTGTTGGAGCCCCTCCCTGGTTCTCCAGAAGACCGCTGACCGCCGCAGCTCTCTTGCCCATGCGCTCATCTCAGCGGTTTGAACTTTCGCCCTTGATCCGATTCACCCTCCTTGCGGTGTATCTCTGCCTGGTAGTTCCCCTGCCTGCGCTTGCCCCGTCGAGCCTCCAGCCTTGGCTGCTAATCGCCGCACCACTGGGCTTCATCCTGGTATTGGCTCTGCTCAGTGAGCAAGTCAACGTGTCCAGCAGCGGACTCAGCGTGGGCTACCCAAGCTGGTGCAACTGGGTTCTGCGCCGTGGATGGGCTCTGAACTGGGAGGAGATTCGCGGCCTCATCCCGGTGGCCACAAGCCAAGGAGGCACGGTGTACTACTTCAAAACCAGCCATCATCAACACCAGCTCCTTCCCCAGCGGCTAGATCGGTTCCCAGAATTCCTCTCGCTGGTGCAAGAGCACAGTGGGATCGATACCACCAGGATCGGCAGGTTGACTCCACCCTGGACTTATCAACTACTTGCGGGTCTTGCGACACTGATGCTGCTGGGAGAGGCCTTGACAGCTGCGGCACTCAGCCAAGGATGGTTGGCTATGCCGGCAAGTGGTCCAGGCTGAAGCGATATCCCTGCTGTCGGACGGTGGTGATACCACCACCATCTCCTAGCCCGGCCTGTTCGAGCTTGCGCCTCAGAGTGAGCACCTGAGTGTCCACAGATCGTGGTCCTCCGCTGAAGGGAGGCCATGCCATTCGCAGGAGATCTTGACGACTGCGAACCACACCGGGAGGCATGAGCAGCGCACAGAGGAGCGCAAACTCGCGGGGACTCAGTTCCACAGGCTTCTCCCGCAGGGTGACCTGCCGCAGCAGCACATGCACCTCCAAGGGCCCAACCGTGACCCGTTCCTGGAGGCCGGAGCGCCCTCGCTTGAGAAGCGTGCGGCAACGGGCGGCCAGCTCTTCAAGGCCGAACGGCTTGCGTAAAACATCATCCGCACCTTCGTCCAACAGCCCCACCACCGGTTCGGCTCCGGCTCGGGCGGTGAGCACAATCACAGGGCAGCGCAAGTGCTGGGCCAACCGCAAGGCAGAACTCCGCTCTAACAATTCAGCACTCACCAGAAGATCGGGTGACTGCTCGAGACAAACCTCAAGGGCCTCAGCAGCTGTTGCAACTGCAGCGGTGAGGTGGCCATCCTGGCGAAGACGTTGCACAAGCACTGTGCGCAAGGTGGGATGGGGCTCAACGATCAGCACCCGCGATGGCTCTTTGGGTAATGCTCCAGTTGCCACTGGCACCGTCGAAGGGGTCTGGACGTCTGCAGGAGGCATCAGGTCGCGGGACGAAGAGGTCACATCACTTGACAGTGCAGCCTTACGCTAAACCCAATTCAATGGCACGCTGGTAGCAGAGGCTGCCGTCCTCACAGGTCATGACATCCCTGCAACATCCACAGGCGATCAGGCACTTCCAGTCGCTCTGTGATGCCTGCCAGGAGCTGACCCATCGCTATCACAGCCCTTCGGAGCTAAGGCTTTACGCCGATGGCTATCTGCACGCGCTCCGCCGTAGCGAGTCTCTCGACTCACGGGAACTGGAAAAGCTGGAGAGGCTGATCGACCGCTGGATTCTCGATCCCTCGAGTTTTATTGGCCCGAACGGGGATGTCGGAAGCCTGTATCGCCAGCCTGAGCTGAACTAACTCGGACGACTCATTCCGCAGCTATGAAACGATGTCCAGGAGACAACACCTTTCTCCTGAACGTCGCTTGTCATAGTGAATGAATCAACTGGCCAGAGCAATCTCAAGCTTTTCCTTGAGTTCGCCGGAGTTATACATCTCGATCAAAATATCCGAACCACCAATGAATTCCCCCTTCACGTACACCTGAGGGATCGTGGGCCATTCCGAAAACTCTTTGATGCCCTGGCGGATCTCCATATCGGAAAGCACATCAAAGGTTTCAAAGGCCATCCCCATGGCATTGAGGATTTGCACCACGTTGTTGGAGAAGCCGCACTGAGGCATTAACTTCGTGCCCTTCATGAACACGAAAATCGGACTGGATTGAATCAGAGCTTCAATGCGGGCCTTGGTCTGGTTATCCATGGGAACGACTTAACAGAAGGTGCTGGATTGCAGAACTTAAAAAGTTGGTTGGTGGGGAGCCACTGAACCAATCACCGCTTTAGGTGGGGATGGAGGTGTTGAGGGCCAAGGCATGAATCGCCTCACTGGCCAACTGTTCGCGTAAAGCGCCGTAGACCAGCTGATGCTGCTTGATCCTTGACAACCCCTCGAAACCGATTGAGGTCACACTCACTTGGAGGTGATCTCCACCACCTGTGAGGTCTTCAATCTCCACATGGGCATCAGGCAGGGCGTGACGAATCGCCGCGGCCACAGCATCGGGTTGAACCATGGTCAAGGGAACTGCAGAACGTGATGCTGGCAGAGCGAGGAGAGAATCGAGCTTTAGTTGCCCGCTGGTTTGGCAGCGGCGAAGGGAGTCTCCACGAAGCCGAGTTCCAGCAGGATTTGGTAAGCCTTCTGACCCTGAGAATGACGCGGGGTCATCAACTGAATCACTTCCACCAAAACGGGAACGGCCACTTCAGGCTGATTCTGGCGGCGGAACAAAGCCGCCAAGCGCAGATTGACCTCAGCAAGAAGGCCTGCTGCAGCAATGCCTTTGGTGCCCATTTCGCGGGGGATCCGAGAATCCACGCCGGTGAATGCAGTGCTGAGCTGGCGATAGAAATTCAACAGCTGCTTAGCCGCGACGCGCGCATTGTCATAGTCCTTACGCGCCTCTGCCAGATTTCCAGCAGCGGCCGCGGCATCTCCCCGCTTAATGAGGGCCTGCACCGCAGCCGCATTAAAGCCTGCAGCCTCAGAAGCCAGCACCTTGGTGACCCCGCCAGATCCTTGGTCGGCGATCTGGGCGATGGAGGCACTTGGCGCAGCCACAAGACCGGCAGCCAGGGCGAGCGCTGTCAGCGAAAGGCGGGAACGCATAAACCGAGCACGACATTTGGGCGGACTTTAGGGGGAGAGCAAGGGACGGCCCACCGCTTCACGGGCCGCTTGTTCAGCTGATTGCATGCGCTGGGAGAGCAACTGGTTGAAAGCTTGCGTCGCCTCTCGTCCAGTACCCGTGACCCTCATCGGCTCAGCGAA
>JAYKIX010000037.1:0-14453 GCA_035286005.1 Synechococcus sp.
ACCGTTGGACGTGTTTGATCAGTGAAGTCGTGGTCCGAAAAGGAAGTCCTTGATGCTGAAGCTGGTGAGCTGAAGCCGGGGGGAGCGAGCCGATCAGAGCCGAACGCTGAAGCTGATGCTTCACCAAGGTACAGCGCCAAGTGGAGTAATTCGGCCTTGGTGGGTGTGATTGCCTTTACAGGGGCACTTTCCCACCCTCAGGCCGTCGATTGCGGATGGTTTAGAGCTTGTAGCGCGCGGCAGCCCTCGTCTTGCAGCTGGTCTGGGCCTTTTCGATCGAAGCCCCCCCAGTGAGTTCATCAAGAAAACACCTGCAGCTGTAAGCACCCATTCCAGCAGGCGGGACCTTGCCGGCGCTGGCCATGGCGGCCTTGAAGCTGGCCATGCAGATCTGGGTGATCAGACCGTCTTCACTGCCTGCATGAGTGGGCAAAGGCTGCACGGTGGAGACCACCGACAGCCCTAAAGACACCATGACCGCGAGTGGCGAAGCAGCAAGGCGAGATGGCATGAGCTGGGTCAGGACGCAGGGCGGATCTGGAGCTCCCTGTTCATCACCTTCAGGCGTTTCAAGGAGTTGAAAACATCTTGGGGCATGCCCTTGGGCAGGTCCACAAAGCTGTGGGATTCAAAGATCTGAATGCGACCGATCATTCGCCCTTGGAGGCCGGATTCATTGGCGATTGCACCCACCAGGTTGCCTGGTTTCACTCGATCGCGGTGACCCACTTCCACGCGGAAGCGTTCCATGTTGTCTTCCGGGGGACGGGTCGCTCGCTCAGGTCGGCGGCGATCACCGCCGCGATCACCGAAGCGTCCATCACGCCCGTCTCGGCGGTCCAGGCGTTGGCGACCGCTGTTCTGCAGCCAGGTTTCGTCACCTTGAACCAGGAGCGGGCCTTCGCCGACTGCGAGCGTGAGGGCGGCAAGCGCCAGCCTTGATGGATCCAGGTCGTGCTCCCGGCCAACCCTTTGCAGCAGTTCCTGCAGCAGCACGGATTCATCCGACTGTCCTGCCTCGCCAGTCGCGGCTTCGGTGAGGCGCTGGCGGAGCTTGTCGAGGCGCGATTGATTGATCTCCGCATTACTGGGGATCGCCATCGGCTCAATCGGTTGGCCAACAGCCCGCTCGAGATTGTTGACGAAACGACGCTCGCGAGGCGTGACAAACAAAATCGCTTCACCGCTGCGGCCTGCTCGGCCTGTGCGACCAATGCGGTGCACATACGCTTCGCTGTCGAAGGGCATGTCGTAATTGATCACCAGACCAATGCGGTCCACGTCAAGACCTCGAGCGGCAACGTCTGTGGCCACGAGGATGTTCACGGTTCCTTTGCGCAGGCGTTCAACGGTGCGCTCCCTCTGATTCTGCGGAACGTCTCCATTGAGCACTGCCACGTCATGGCCGGCAGCTTCGAGGGATTCCGAGATGTTGAGCGTGATCGCTTTGGTGCGAGCGAAGATAATGACCCCTTCACCGGTCACCGCTTCGAGCACCCGGTTCAGTGCCTCGAGCTTGTGGTTGTTTTGGAGGGTGATGCACCGCTGGCGGATTCGGCGTGCTTCTTTCTCTTTGGTTTTGATCGTGATTTCAGCCGGTTCGCGTAGGTAGCGCTTCGACAGCCGGCGAATCTCGGAAGGCATGGTGGCCGAGAACAGCACCACCTGACGTTCTTCAGGAAGCTGGTCAAGGATCCATTCGACGTCGTCGATGAATCCCATGCGCAGCATTTCGTCAGCCTCATCCAGCACCAGGCTGCGCAGGCCGCTGGTGTCCAGCGTGCCCTGACGCATGTGATCCATCACGCGTCCGGGGGTGCCCACCACCACATCCACGCCACGTTTGAGGGCGTTGATCTGGGATCGGAAATCGGAGCCGCCATAAATGGCCAGCACATTCAGATGGGGATGACCAGCGGAATAGGCCTTGAAGGAATCCGCCACCTGCATGGCCAATTCGCGGGTTGGGGCCAGTACCAAGGCCTGGGGGCGTGAGGCGTCCTTCTGTAGTCGCTCCAGGAGAGGCAATGCGAAAGCCGCTGTCTTGCCCGTACCAGTCTGGGCCTGGCCCACCAGGTCGCGACCAAGCATCAGCTCGGGGAAGGTCGCCGCCTGAATGGGAGAGGGCTCCTTGTACCCCTTCTCGTTGAGGGTTTTCAGCAGGGCTTCACTGAAACCAAAACCAGCAAAGCCGGAGGGCTTCTCAGTGGCTTCAATCACCGTGGTGAACACTTCCTCCGGCTGTGCAGCCTCTGGAGCTGAAGTGACTTCAGGGGTGGTGGATAAATCCTGGCTGTTCAAATCTGTGGCGCTGAGATCCACCGAGCACGAGAAATCATCGTGCGTAGCACTCTGGGTCATGTTGAAAAGGCTTTGGCCTGATTGATTCCTTCAAGTCAGGCCGGCAAAGTCCAACACGGCCGTAGCCGATCCGATTGCTTGCCCTTTCTTCAAGGTTGATCAATCAACGTAACACTCTGCCGAAATCATCTTCCAATCGTTCGATATCGCTTTCCTCCAGCAAAGCACCGTGCTGCACCTCGATCACCAGTAATCCCGTGTCTCCAGCCTGGGCCCGATGAACGGCTCCACAAGGAATGTGCAGAGTGATGCCTGGTGCCGCTTTGGTCCAGGTGTCGCCGCAGAGGAGTGAACCCTCCCCTTCGGCAACCGTCCAGTTTTCGCTGCGATGGCGATGGCGCTGCAGGCTCAGGCGCTGGCCGGGATCCAGCCAGAGGCGCTTGAGTTTGTATCCAGGGCCCTCCAGAAGATCCTCGTACCATCCCCAAGGTCGGATGACCCTTGCGTCTGCCTGGCTCAAAGGAGCGTTGCGATCCTCATCAGCATGGCGAGACTTCTGAACGCCGGCCAGTGGCATCAGGGCTCTGAAGGGGTGATCAACAGAACCTTCGAACGTGCTCGGGTCAGGCCTGTGTAGACAAGACGCGGTTCCTGGTGGCGCAACGGAGGAAGCAACAGCGCTACCTCGGTGTACTGACTGCCCTGGGATTTGTGCACGGTCAGAGCAAAGGCCGGTTCAGCCCCTGACAATTGGGCAGGGTGCAGAAGGCGAGGCCCGGGCAAGAGCACCCAGGGTTGCCGGTGTCGTCTGATCACCACGCCGATGTCACCGTTGGAGAGGCCCTGGTCTGGGCGGTTGAGGCGGTTCAGTACCGGGGTTCCCTCTGGCCAGTGCTGCACAGACCTGTTGCCCAGGTCTCCAAGCAAGACCCGGTTGAGCGTCTCAACACCCCAGGGCCCCTGTCGCACAGGACTGAGGGCGATCCAGGCCTCCAATTGGTGCAGCAATGCATCTGCATCGTCGGGGTTGGGTTGCTCGTCTTGCCAACGCAACCCTTCAGCCAGAGTCCTGAGCTGTTGCTGATGAGTCCGCAATCGCTCGAGAAGCTGCGTTGGGGGGCGCTGTCGTTGCGCTTTGAGCCAAACAACGTTGTCATCGTCTTGCAAGCGGCTGAGTTGTGCTGCTTCCAGTGCTGCGTCGGTCTGGCGTAGGTGGCTTGCGAGCGCTGCAATGGCTCCGTTATTGCGATACGTGGTACGCAGTTCGACGGCCGCCTCACCCAGCTGCTGGAGACGCTCGGGATGGGTGAGTTCCTGGAGCACAGCCCCAGGGCCCACGGGTGGAAGTTGATGGGGATCACCAACCAGTAACAGTTGGGCTCGGTCTGGAAGGGCATCCAGGAGTGCGGTCATCAGAGGAAGATCCACCATCGAAACCTCATCCACCACCAGAAGATCAAGCTCAAGAGGCAGGGCGCGATTGCGGCGGAAACGGGATTCCCCTTGGGACTCCAGCAGCCGATGTAAGGTGCTGCTTGTCAGGCTTCTGAGTGACTCAGACGTTGCCGGCTTGAGGGTGTGGCTACCCGATGCCACAGCCTGCTGCAACCGAGCGGCCGCCTTGCCGGTGGGTGCCGCCAATCCAATGCGCAAGTTGGGGTTTTGATCCAGAGCGGCTGCGAGCATCTGCACCACCGTTGAGGTTTTGCCGGTGCCCGGCCCTCCCATCAGCACCACAAGTCGTCGCTCCAAAAGTGCCAACACGGCATTGCACTGCTGATGGTCGAGGCCTGCGACTTCGGCGCGATGCCGCGCTGCGCTGCGTTGTTGCTTGCTGGGGAGGGTGGCGACAGGGGTGGAACCGAGTGTTACCAGCTGGTCAAGGGCCTCGCTGAGCAGTTGATACCAGCGTCGCCAGCGCAGCCAACATCCGTCTTGAATGATTGGGGCTTCGGGATGAAGAGCTTGCTCCGCGGCGGTCACGAGCCAGCCGCAGTCCTTCAGTGCTTTCACCAAAGGCCCTGGCCATCGCGTGCCGTCCAGTCCGTCTGGAGCTTCGGCCTCGAGATTCAGACCAAGTTCTCCCTTTGCAAGCGCATCGCCGAGGGCACCCACCGCTGCTTTGAGTTCGATGCTTTCGCCCTCTTGGGGAGGAAGCAGCCGCATCAAGCTATTGGCAAGGCATTGGCCGAATGCAGTGCTCATGGTTGCCCTTCCCGCAGCAAGCGATCCAGTGCCAGCACACGGCCAAGAGGTGGTTGATCCACCAGCATCCCCGGGATCTCCTTGCCGGATTGGGCCGCCTTGAGCGCATCCGTGCCAGGAACGCCTCTGAGGAACACGTAGGCATAGCCACCCAGATCCCTGGTGGGGTCATAGCCCTTCAAGCGCCAATGCAGATAACGGTGCAGGGCAACGCTGTAGAGATGGGCCTGCAGGGGGTAATGATTTGAGGTCATGAGCGCTGCCATTGCCTCCTGGGAGTAGTTGATAGGTCCGCATTGGCTCACGCCTCCCTGGTGGTCACGTTGCCCCAGCCAGTTGCTCTTCCAATCGGCGATCCACCATTTGCCTTTGCATTGGAAGACAAGATCGATGGATCCGGTCAGAAAGCCACGGCTGGCCACCTCCAGCTGAGCGACCTGGTGTCCATAGTCTTCATTGAAAAGGCCGCCGGGATGATCAAGAAACACCCTGGCCAGACCGCCGTTGCGCACCAGTCGGTCAGCTGAGCCCTGCGCCAAGGGCAGGTCGAAATTCATTTCATTGAGCCATTCGCCGGGTCGCAGATCGCCGAGTTTGAAGGTCCCGAGTTCTCCTCCCATGGGGGTCTGAACGAGTTGCAGCAATGCAGTCATCAAGGTGTCGCACCAGTCGTCGTTCAGGCCTGCGCGTGGTAGCTCTTGCCCGATCACGTCGAGGGCGGCACTTGAATCGCCTGTTGCAAGCTGTCCGTAGTCGATCTGCTCAAGGATGCGGTGCAGGGCGTCGCCCGGTCCAGCTCCCCGCGGGAAATGGGCGAGAGGGCCCAGCGCCGACCACGTCAGGGTGGTGTCGTTGGGTTCTGCTTCTTGCGTGATGGCCGCACCCTGGGCCAGGGCATCGGTGTCGCGACCGTCTTCGCGCATCTCCGGGGGCACACTCGCTTGGGAATGGGCCCAGGCTGAGTAGCTGGCTCGGCCCCAGTGGCGATCGAGATCGCGGGTTGGGCGTGGCCCCAGCGTCAGGGATCCCTGGGCCAAGGGCGCACGCCAGGGATGCGTCATAGGGCCCAAAGGGGTGGCGACGCGCTGCAGCGGCACATCTCTTGGTTGGCTGCCAGCCATCAGCCAGGGGCTCAGGGGGTTGCCGTCTTCGGCGCGATCAGCTCCAGGCCATCCCAGCACCAGCAGATGACGCGCGCGGGTGCAGGCCACATAGGCCAACCGCTCGGCCTCAGCCGCTTGAGCGTGTTGATCCTGAAGGGCGGCTAACCGCCCACGGCCCCAATGGGGGTTGAGGTGCAGATCCAGATGCGGTTGCGACTGAGGTGAAGGGATCCAGCGTCGTCCGACTTGGCGACGGTCGGCCTTCACGGGTTTGCAGCCCTTCCAGAGGTAGGGGCAGATCACCACCGGATATTCCAGACCTTTGCTGCGATGCACCGTGACCACGGCAATGGCGGATTCGGCAGCGTCGCTGCGGCATCGGTGGGCGTCGGGAGGCTCAAGCGACTCCTGCAACCGCTGACGGCGCAGCCAGTCAGCAGCCTGTGAAGCTCCAAGCCCGAGTTTGTGCATTTGTTCCTGAACCAGTTCAGCGGCTTGTTGCAGGTCAGCTAATACCCGTCCTCGCAGGGAGAGCCGTGCGAGGCCTTCACTGCCTTGAAGTTGAGCCAACACGGCGGTCAATCCCTGGCGCGGGAGGCGCTCAGCCAGCGTGCTCAGTGAGGCAGCCAGCAAGTCCCATTGATCGGGTCTGGCCGCAAGGATGTCTGTGGCTGACCATCCCAACAGCGGTGATGCAACCAGCAGTCGCTGACGCCCGTTGTGGCCGGGCTGGGCCAGGGCATCGAGAAAGCGTTGCAGCGCCGTGGCCCCAAGGCTCTCAAAGACATCTCCTCTGCTCACTAGACGGCTGGGGAGCTGTTGCTGTTCCAGGGCCGCCCGCAAGGCTTCGGCCTGCGCGTGCTGATTCACCAGCAGGCAGAGGTCTCCAGGCTCCAGGGGGCGTGATCCGTCTTCGGACTTCAGGGGCACTTGCTGCTCCAGCAACTGCTGGCAGAAGCTTGCGACCTGTGTTTCCAGTCGCTCGGGATCAATTTCAAGCAGTTGCAGGGGCTCTGCACCCTTTTGAAGTTCCAGGGTTCCCTTGTTGGCCAAGGCCTCTACCGCCGGAACCTGCAAAGCGCTACGCGGCATCCCCGGTTGCATCAAGTGGTTGAGAGCCTTCACCAGAGGTTCGCTGGATCGCCTGTTTTCGTAGAGACCAAAGCAGTGATCAGCACTAGCTGCAGCGATGCGGTAGGTGGTCAGTTCACCTCCACGGAAGCGATAGATCGCCTGCTTGGGATCACCCACCATCACCAACAGGTGTCGGGTCGGTTCGCGGCTGAAGGCTCGCTCGAGGATGCGCCACTGAATTGGGTCGGTGTCTTGGAATTCATCAATCAGCGCGGCCTTGTAGCGCCCCGCCACGGCTTCGAGAAGGGGATTGCTGGATCGGTTGTCACGGCCGGGATCCAGTGCTGAAAGCAGTTGTCCAAAGCTGATCTGGCCGCTGCGTTCACGGCGTTGCAGTAGTTCTTGGCGTGCCCAGCGGCTGAAGTGGAGCAACAGGTCTTCAGCGGGGCCGTCCACAAGGGCGGCGATCGCTTCCATCAGTTGAGGCTCCGGGAGAGAAACCCGGTCGCCGTGGACCACGGCGGCGACTTTTGTGAATGGGCCTGGATGGAAATATTTCTGCAGATCGGCTTGGGCCAACACGGCGTCGTAGCCGGGCACCTGTCCGTCGAGACCATCGATCCACCGCTGCACGGCCTGCACGCGATCAGGTTTGGGTTTGAGACGAAAAGGGCTGTACGACGCGCCATGGCCTTTGAGTTCCGCCGCGGCCGATGCCAGTGCTTGTTCCAGGGCATCAGCTTGGGTGCGCCAGGCATCGAGAAACCGCTGCCAACGGTTATTCCAGGTTCGCTCCAAAGGCCCAAACAGGGGCTCGTCAGCAGCAAGCTCTTCAGGAAGTGGATCGAGTTCGAGGGCTGGGTCTCCATCCAGTTTTCCCAGCACTCCCAGCAGGCTTTCTGGATCGACTCCCCGCTGCTGCACCCCCGCCAGAAGAGATGCCGGCAAAGGCAGCACCTGTTGATTCCAGTAGTCGTGCACCACCTGTTCCCTGCGTTCCTGCCCCTGGCTTTCGAGGCTCACCGCAGGACCAAGGCCCGCTTCCAGGGCCTGGCGTTGCAAGGTGCGCCGGCAGAAGCCATGAATGGTGGTGATGTCGGCTCGATCAAGTCGTTCAAGGGCAAGAAGGAGGCGGCCCTCAAGCAGGCGGTGTTGTCGAGGGGGTTGAACTGCGAACCACTCCTGAAGGATGGGGTCGACTGTGGAGGTATCTCCCCCCTGCAACAGCCCCAGGGCCTGTTGAAGACGGCGGGCGATACGGTCTTGCAGTTCTGCTGCAGCGGCCTCGGTGAAGGTGACAACGAGAAGCTGTTCCACCGTTAAGGAGGAGGATCCTTCGCTCAGCAAGCGCAGCACCAGGTGTGCCAGGGCGAAGGTTTTGCCCGTACCGGCACTTGCTTCCAGCAACCTCCGGCCTGGGGAGAGCGGGAAGGCGTTGGCCTCGAAGCGGGGGTGGTTCAACCCTTCACCTCCTGATGCTGGTCCAAGAGAGGTTGATGAAAATCCAGGGCCAGTTCTTGGAGCTCTTCGGTGAGTAAGTCGCGAAGGGGTAAGTCACTTCCGAAACAGAGTTGCTGAATGGCGTCCTGCCGTTCAGCAGGCTTAAACGCATTGCCTTCCCAGATGTCTCGAGCCTGGCTCCAGCCTTTGCCTCTGGCTTCTCCAGTGGCGAAGGCCCAGCCGGTTTCTGGAGGGAGAGGCCAGCAGTGCTTCAGAAATTGATCACGTCTGGCTTGGATCTGCTCCAAGACAGCCTTGGCTTGGTCTCGTCCTGGCGGAGTGATGCGTTCCAAGACCCGGAAGCGATGGCGATCCCGACCCACCAGCACACCCGCATCCAGGGCGCAGCCAGCCGCTGTTGCCAGAAGCAGCTCGAGCCAGAGCTGCTGGCGCTGGGCGTAGCGAGGTTTTGCTGTGTGGACCAGCACCAACTGTTGATGGCGGATCGGCAGCACGGCCTGCAGTCCGTCTATTTGAACCGTTTCCGCCTGCTCGTCGCCCAGCAGGGCGAGGCAGTTCGACAGACTTGCCCAGCGTTGCTGCAGCTGGAGAGCCTCCAGCTCCCCTGCCGACAGCGGTGGCAGCAACCCCCGCCCGCGTTCAAGGTTGATCCAGTCGGGCTGGGTTTCGCCAGCGTGTTCACGATCAACCTTGAGTTCCCGCCGAAGCAGGGTTGACCGTTGACGTTCATCCAGGATGAGGTCTTCCAGGTCAAGCACGGGGTTGTCCCATTCCTTGGGGCGTAGCCCAAGTTGTTCCAGCCACTGCTCCTGGGGGGCTTTGACCCAGGCGAGCAGATTGTTCCAGGCCACAGCAGGCGTTTCGCTTGCTGGGGCTGGCTGGGGGTTTTGATCCGGATGTGGATTCGAAGGGGGAGGACCTTCTTCGCTTCGCGCTAACCCCTTGGCTCCAGAGGTCGATCCGGCATCCAGGTGTTGCCTGACCTGGAGGAGACGTTGATCGCAGCTAGGGGCAGGCCAGGGAGCCCTGGGGAGGAAGTTGTTGCGGTCAAGGGCATTGGCCGGATGCTCTTGCACGGGCACCTGGGGGAAGAGGTCCAACCACTGCCGCACCGGTGTTGAGGCCTCCAACCGTTCTCCCGTGCGCTCATCGCGGCAGCCCCAGCTCACCAGGAGATGTTGTCTGGCTGAAAGCACCGACTCGAGCAGCACATAGCGATCCTGGTCGCCACTGTTGGGGTCGCCCAGAAGCCTGTTTTGCTCCATCAGATGAAAACCCGGTCGCTGGCGTTGGCGCGGAAAGGTGCCTGCATCCAGTCCCATCAGCACCAACACCTTGTGGGGGATGGCCCGCATGGGCTCCAGGGCGCTGATGGTCAGTGCACCGGAGCGATGCCCGAATCGTCCGCTGCCTTCACTGAGACGTTCCGCCAGAATTTCGCCAACGACAGGCGCGCTGAGTTGGAGCTTGCTGGTGCCTGCAACTCCTTGCCAGTTGGTCAGTGCGGTGTGGATGACCTGCAGCTCCCAGGCCCATGGGCCACCATCACCGAATAAGACGCCCAACTGCTGGCGAAGTCCCTCCACCCAAGAATCGACCGATCGTCGGCTCCCCAACCAAGAAAGGGCCTCAAACAGTTCGTCCAGCAGAACCAACCAGCTCCCTTGCTGCTCGATGCTGCCGTTGAGGGCCATTGGGGCTGTGTTGGAAGGTGCGAGTCCAGGTGTCTCAGGGAGCATCACTCCAAGCACCAGGCGATCGATGGCCCAACGAAGGCTGTGGGTGGCGTCCCCCTTCCGCGCCTGTTCGTCCAACCCCCATCGAAAGCCAGCTAGTTGCAGTGCCTCGGTGATGGCGGCTGCATCACTGGCATCAAGCCCATGGGCGGCTAAGAGCGGCGCGTTGCTGAGCAACGTTTCCAGGGCGGATGCGGTGAGGCGTTCGCCCCCTAGCCCGAGCAGGTGGAGCAAGCCCTGGGCAACACCCGCCTCACTTTGCTGACTTCGATCGGTGAGCCTCCAGGGCAGGTAGACGCCCGTTGCTTCGCTGTCGCCGAAGACGGCACCCACCAGCGGAGCAAAAGCTTCCACCTGTGGGGTCATGATCAGCACGTCGCGAGGCTCGAGGCTCTCGTCATCGGCCAGCAGCTGCAGGATCTGATCCCTGATCACCTGCAGTTGGCGAAGTCGCCCAGGACAGGCATGGAATTGAAGCGACCGATCGTCCTTGGCTCTGGCCAGTGTGCTGGTGTCGGAGCCCTGGATCAGATGTTCCTGGAGTTGTTCCAGCAGGGTGGGTTGGCGTCCGCCGTTGATGGCAGTGGTGGCGGCAAAGAAAAAGGGGTCGAGTGTTCTCCAGCTGCCCAGCTGGGTTTCCCCGCTTCCCTCCAGCAGCTGTTGAAATTCGGCACCCAAGCGTCCAAACCGGGCCTCAACGCTGGGGACACTCAACAGCCAGTCTTCAGCGAGAGGTTCGTCCAGCAGGGGCTGGGCCACGGACCGGTTGATTTGCCGCTGCCAGAGGTCGGGGCATGGAGTGAGCAGATAAAGCTCCACATCACGCACAGACGAGAGCGCCTGAAGTAACTCCACCTGCACCAGCGCCAAGCTGCTGAGGCCGAAGAGTCGGAGGGGCGGTTGCTGGGGGAGTTGTGGCCGCCAGCCCTCCTTCAAACGTTGGATGAGTTGCTGAGCCCTTACGCCGAAGGGGAGGCATCCCAGTCGGTTGTGCAGTTGCCGCACCAACAGCGGCTGCCACTGCAGAGAGGTGGCCAGCTTTTGCCCGCGGCCATCTGTGGCATGACCCTCGAGCCAGGCCTTGAGCATGGCCGGGCGGTAGAGACCGTAATCATCGATGGCATCGGCGATGGCGCGCGCCAGTTGCCACAAGGGCGGATCGAGACTGTCGAGCGTCTGGTTTTGACGTAGGGCCAGCCATGCTGCGAGCGGGGCGCTCGATGGGTCAGTCAACAGATCGGGCAGCAGCTCCAGAAGGGGCCAGACCAGGTTTTGTGCTCGCCATGGATCCGTGCCGCGAGGTGGGTCATTTTCTGGCTCTAGGAGTTCATCCAAGAGCTGACGCAGCAGGCTTGTGGGAAATGGAAAGCGCAGATTGGCGGCGATCCCTGAAGGATTGGCCAGGGCAAGTTGCTCTCCCAGCCAGCGGCTGGTGGGCCAGGTGGTCACCACCACCTGGGCTTCTTCCAGTAGGCCAGGTGGATTGATGCTGAGGTTGGCTGCCAACAGCTCCGCCAGCACTTCGGATCGGTTGCTGCGGTAGAGGGTCAGCAAGGGGCGCCGGACACCAGGGAACGCCCAGGTTGTGGCTGAGCGGCACTGCCTGTCTTGCGGCGCGGATGGGCCTCGTTGCTGTCGAGCCCCTGCACTTGAATCACGGCTTCGGTTTCAGGGCAAAAGGCGGTGAGGTGTCCCCCGTAGACGGCCCCTGTGTCAATCAGCACGATTTGCCCATGGCGGCGTACGTCAGACCCTGGGGTATGGGCCACGATCACTTGTCCATAGCGTCCGTCGTAGTTCTGCCAGAACGGTTCGCGGATCTCCAGATCGGGAATGCCTTCAGGGTTGAATCCGGCATGGGTGGCGACCCAACCCTTCCCCTGAAACATCAGGGGAAGGGATTGGATCCGTTCAACCCATTCCTCAGCCTGCTCAGGTGCGGCAGGCCAGAGTGCCTTCTGCAGCATTCGGTCCTGAATCAGGCGTTGCTCATGGTTGCCGAGAAGCCAAGTTGCGCGGCCCTTGCAGACCAGGCTCCAGACCTGATCAACACACTGACGCACCCCAGGCCCCCGACCCACGACATCACCGCAAAAAACAAGGTGGTCACCGCTAGGCAGCAGCCCAACTAGATGCTGCAGGGCTTGATCGCAGCCATGCACATCTCCGATCACCCAATGGCGATTCATCGTTTCAGCTACCGGCTGCGGTGTCTCTCGGATGCGTCCATTCTGATCGATGTCGATGGGTATCGGCCACGGGCGCTGTTTCAGAACAAACCGAGGAACTTTTTGCGCTCTTCGGGCGCTGGTCGCTCCACGTTTTGTTGGTAGCGAGGCTTGCGGTCTCCCACCGTGAGCAGTGGATCGTTATTGCGGAACCAGATCCAATCGCGAATCGGGGGGGTGTTGAGCAGATCGCGACGCGTGAGTGACAGGCCCAGTTTTGCGGAGGCACTCAGCAGAACATCCACCATCTCGTCCCCAGTGGCGCAATTGGCCAAGGCTTCGTTGGTGCGTTTGGCACCATCAAGGGCTTTGACCAACAGGGCGATCTGTTGCGTCACAGGGAGTTTGTTGGCCTGCATCACTCCCGATCCAAAAACAGACCCGTGCTAGCCGATCTCCCGCGAGACCGAACACCAGCACGGGGCCTTGTTATTGATCGTTGTCGAACCTGAGATGTTTTCAGGCTTGCGCCAGGGCATCGGCAATGGTGGCGGTTGGGGCCTCGAAGCGCCCTTCTCGTACGAATTCCAGACGCAGCTTCATGAATGTGATGAAGGAGGGATCGGTGGAAATGACTGCCGCTGAAGGCTGAGGAATCTCCGCTGCCACGGAGGCCATTTCAGGGGCCTGGAGGAAGGCTGGGCGGCGCACCAGCCAGAAGTCGATCTCCTTCCCCTCCTCTACGTAATGACGTCGGCGCTCCTTCAGCACTTCCTCCAGGGGCTCCTCCTCGGTGAGAAAGCGTTCGCTGGCAGCAACGAAGTGAAAAGTGGTCATCAGTCCAGGCGTCCGAACAGGGGGTCTCGGCGGGGATTCTGAACCAAAGTGCGCATCTCGCTGACGGCGGCCTGTAATCCCACCGCTAGAGCTCTGGCCACGATGGTGTGGCCGATGTTCAGTTCCTCCATTCCTTCAATGGCCGCGACAGGTTCCACGTTTTGGTAGGTGAGTCCGTGCCCTGCGTTCACCCGTAAACCCAGGGCTCGGGCCTGTGCAGTGGCTTCCGTCAGTCGGGCCAGTTCACCTGGCTGTTCGTTCCAGGAAGACTCGGCATAGGTGCCGGTGTGCAATTCCACCCAACGCGCTCCGGTGGCCTGACTGGCTTTGAGCTGGGTGAGGTCGGGATCCACGAACAAACTCACAGGAATCCCTTCTCCCTGAAGGCAGCTCACCATGGAGGTGAGACTGTCCAATTGGCCCTCGACATCGAGGCCACCCTCCGTAGTGACTTCCTCACGGCGTTCCGGCACGAGTGTGACCATGTCGGGTTTGATGCGTAGTGCAATGCTCTGCATCTCGGCGGTGGCCGCCATCTCCAGGTTGAGCCGACTGCGAACGGTCTGACGCAACAGTTCCACATCGCGGTCCTGAATGTGGCGCCGGTCTTCACGGAGGTGAACCGTGATCCCATCGGCACCGCCGAGTTCAGCTAGCAGTGCCATCGGCACCGGGTCGGGCTCCACCGTCCTCCGCGCTTGGCGCACATTGGCGATGTGATCGATGTTGACGCCGAGGCTGGCCAAGATGCTCCCGCTGGTGGCTCGACTCTATGCAGCGCCTGGGGAGAGGCCGAAGGATCAACTGCCCAGCCCTGGGCCGAAATCGGACCATGTGCTCTTAACTTTCAGCCGAGATATCTGGTTGAGCCTTCGCGGTGACCTCCAGCCTGGCGACTCGCGAACAAGCTCTCTGCTCGGGGATCGATCCCTTGTTGGCTCCCCTAGCCATGTGGCTCACCCAGGATGTGGTTCTCAACGCCTATTTCCGTCACCGAATTGTGCTCGGTGAAGAGCACCTGCCCAAGCAAGGCCCCGTACTTCTCGCACCCACCCATCGCGCTCGGTGGGACGCTCTGATGTTGCCAATGGCGGCTGGTCGAAGGGTCACTGGCCGAGATTGTCGATTCATGGTGACGCGCACCGAAATGGTGGGTCTCCAGGGATGGTTTTTGCATCGTCTTGGCTGTTTTGCCGTCGATCAAGGGCGCCCTTCCATGACCACGCTTCGCTTTGCCATTGATTTGCTTGCTGCGGGTGAGCAGTTGGTGGTGTTTCCAGAAGGCCGCATTAATCGCAGTGATGACCCAATCCGGCTGCACCAGGGATTGGCCCGACTGTCCCAGCTGGCGATGCGCCAAGGGGTTCCAGTGCAGGTGGTGCCTGTCGGGCTTGCTTACAGCGCGTCCCGTCCCCGCCCCTGCGGACGTTCTGCGGTCTGCTTCGCTGAGCCGATGAGGGTCACGGGTACTGGACGAGAGGCGACGCAAGCTTTCAACCAGTTGCTCTCCCAGCGCATGCAATCAGCTGAACAAGCGGCCCGTGAAGCGGTGGGCCGTCCCTTGCTCT
>JAYKIX010000038.1:0-9657 GCA_035286005.1 Synechococcus sp.
GCCATCTGAGTGTTCTCCTCAGACGGTGGCGAGCATGGTCGACTTCACCTCATTGATGGCGTCCTTGAGCATGGCCTCAGCGTCGTCGCTGAGCTGCTTCTCGGACATCACCTTGGTGATGAAGTCAGCCTTGTTGGACTTGAGGTATTCGCGCAGCTCGCGGCAGAACTGCACCACCGACTCCACCGGCACCTCGTCGATCAGACCCTTCACACCGGCGTAGACCACGGCCACCTGCTCAGCCAGGTTGAGGGGGCTGAACTGGGCCTGCTTGAGGATCTCGCGCAACCGCTTACCCCGGGCCAGCTGGGCCTGGGTGGCAGCGTCGAGGTCGGAGGCGAACTGGGAGAAGGCGGCGAGCTCGTCGAACTGGGCCAGCTCCAGCTTGAGGGTGCCGGCGATCTTCTTGATGGCCTTGGTCTGGGCGGCACCGCCCACCCGGCTCACGGAGATGCCCACGTTGATGGCGGGACGCAGGCCGGAGTTGAACAGGTCGGAGCTGAGGAACACCTGGCCATCGGTGATCGAAATCACGTTGGTGGGGATGTAGGCCGACACGTCACCGGCCTGGGTTTCGATGATCGGCAGGGCGGTCATCGAGCCTTTGCCCATGGCGTCGCTGAGCTTGGCGGCGCGCTCAAGCAGACGGCTGTGGCAGTAGAAAACGTCGCCGGGGTAGGCCTCCCGCCCGGGCGGACGACGTAGCAGCAGCGACATCTGGCGATAGGCCTGGGCCTGCTTGGTGAGGTCGTCGTAGATGACCAGGGTGGCCTTGCCCTTGTACATGAAGTACTCGGCAATGGAAGCGCCGGTGTAGGGAGCCAGGTACTGCAGAGCAGCAGACTCGGAAGCGTTAGCGGCAACGACGACGCTGTAACCGAGGGCACCGCGCTCGCGCAGCACTTCAGTGACCTGGGCGACGGAGGCAGCCTTCTGACCCACAGCCACATAGACGCAAACCACGTCTTGATCGGCCTGGTTGAGGATGGTGTCGATCGCGATAGCGGTCTTACCGGTCTGGCGGTCACCAATGATCAGCTCACGCTGGCCACGGCCGATGGGAATCATCGCGTCGATGGCGGTGATGCCGGTCTGCATCGGCTCGTGGACCGACTTCCGCTGAATGATGCCGGGAGCCGGAGACTCAATCAGGCGGGTTTCGGTGGTGGCGATTTCGCCCTTGCCGTCAATCGGCTGACCCAGGGGGTTCACAACCCTGCCGAGCATAGCGTCACCGACGGGGACAGCGGCAATTTTGCCGGTGGCGCGCACCGTGCTGCCTTCTTGAATGCCATTGCCTTCGCCCATCAGCACAGCACCGACGTTGTCATCCTCAAGATTGAGGGCGATGCCTTCGGTGCCGTCTTCGAACTCAAGCAGTTCTCCGGCCATGGCCTGCTGAAGGCCGTAGACACGAGCAATACCGTCGCCCACTTGGAGAACGGTACCAACGTTGCTGACCGAAACGGACTTGTCGTAATCCTCGATCTGCTGTTTGAGGATTGCGCTGATCTCGTCAGGACGGATGGAAACCATGGCGGGTAATCCCTGGTGAGGGGTAGTGGGTGGAGGAGCAGGAAAGGAAGGAAACTTAGCTCGCCTTCGCGAGCGCCAGACCGAGGCGACGGACCTGGCCGGCGAGACTGGCGTCGATGACCTGGGATCCCAGATTCACGACAAAGCCACCGATCAGGGAAGGGTCAACGGAGAGATCCATCTCAACAGAACCCTTGCCGACCATCGCTTGAACCTTTTTGGTGAGGGCAGCCTGCTGCTCCTCAGAAAGGGGTTGAGCGGTTGCAACCTTCGCCAGGGACACCTGACGGGACTGCCTGTAGAGCTCAAGGAAACGGGTCAGAACGGCGTCGAACGCGACAAGGCGCTGACGATCGGCCAGAACCTTGAGCAGGTTCATCAGGGAGGGCTTGAGCGCATCACCGAGAAGACCGCTGAGGGCCTTTTTCTTGGCATCGGGTTCAAGAACAGGCGATGTCATCGCATCCCTGAAGGCCTCTGAATCAGACCACAGTGCAAGCAGGTCCTTGCACTGTGCAGCCACGTCGTCAGACTCAGACCTGGCGTCAGTGACTTGGAGAAGAGCTTCGGCGTAGGGGGTCGCCAGGGAATTCAACAGAGGCATCAGGCACCCTCCAGGTTTGAGATGGAGGCATCGATGATCTTGGCCTGAGCCTTGTCATCGAGCCGTGCGGGAAGATCAGCCATCACTTTGTCAATTGCGGCCAGAGCAGCCTGACGACGCAGCTCCTCGGTGAGGCGAGCACCTTCGGCATTCAGATCGGCCAGGGCATCTTCCTTGAGAGCCGCCATAGCCTCAATGGTGCGTTGTTCACCGTCGGCGCGGATGGCAGCAGCGCGAGCCTTGCCGTCCTCACGAATTTTTTCAGCTTTCTGCTGAGCGGTCGCCAGATCAGACTGGGCCTTCGCCAGATCAGCCGAAGCGGTTTTCAACCGGGCCTCAGCATCATCCAGTTCCTTGAGGATTGACTGGCGCCGGCGATCGAGCATGTCCCCGAGGAAACCCTTAAGGAAATAAACCAGCACACCGATGACGATGGCCAGGTTGATCAGATTGGTCTCAAGGGGATTGAGATTGATCGCGAAACCGCCCTCGGCGGAGAAGAGATTCAAGAGGGTCATCATGAAACAGCCAGCAGACGTTGGATGATCTGAGCGCTGAGCTGGTCGACCTTGGACATCAGCTGGGATTGAGCGGCTTCACGCTGGGATTCGATCTCGCGACGCGCCTGCTCACGGGTGCGATTGGCCTCTGCTTCGGCAGCGGCGATGGCCTCGCGGTAGAGCTTGTCGACTTCCTGCTCGGCTTCGACAATGGCTGATAGCGCCGCTTGGCGAGCCTCACGGAGTTGTTCCGTCAGGTCAGCTTCCAGACGTTGAACCTGTGCAAGCTTCTGCTTGGCGTCGGCACGGCTGGTTGAGATGTAGCCCTCGCGTTCTTCGACGACCTTGCCGACCGGACGGAAGAAGAGGGAATTGAGCAGAAAGGTCAGGAGAACCACCTGAAGTGCCATCAGAGGCAGGGTGGCGTCGAGGTCGAAGAGACCTCCCTCCGGAACCGCCGCTTCAGCGAACAGAAGCCAGGTCATGGAAGAGGTGAGCTGGAGAGGAGCGAAAGAGTGCGACGAGAGTCAGATGGGGAGAGAACGTCGAGACAATCGACGATCGCTCCCCAGCCGTCATCAACCTGCGAAGGGGTTGGCGAACAGAAGCACCAGGGCCACCACAAGGCCGTAGATCGTCAGGGACTCCATGAAAGCCAGGGAGAGCAGCAGGGTGCCGCGGATCTTGCCTTCAGCCTCGGGCTGGCGGGCAATACCTTCAACAGCACCTTGGGAAGCGCTGCCCTGACCGATACCAGGACCAATTGCAGCCAGACCGACGGCCAGACCAGCAGCAACGACGGAAGCTGCGGAAGTGATGGAATCCATGTTGAGTGCGTATGGGGGCGCGCCGCGTGGCGCTGAGCGAATGGAGCGGGAGTTAAATCACCCTGCGCAGGGACACCGTCTCTAAAGAAAGTGGGCCCGAATCCTGATGACCGGACCTGCGCGCAGAAGGTTTTAGCAGAAGGAGGTTCTAGGCAGATGTCTGCTGATTAATGCGATTCATGCAGACCTTCACCGATATAGAAGGCCGCGAGTGTCGCGAAAATAAGGGCCTGGATGGCGCTGGTGAACAGACCCAGAAGCATCACGGGCAGGGGAACAATCAGTGGCACGAGGTAAACGAGCACACCAACTGCAAGTTCGTCGGCGAGAATATTTCCGAAAAGACGGAAAGAAAGCGAAAGAGGCTTTGTGAACTCTTCGATGATTTTGAACGGGAGCATGATGGGAGTTGGCTCCACATACAGCTCGAAGAAGCGAAGCCCCTTCTTGCTCAGTCCGGCATAGAAGTAGGCCAGGGAAACCAACAGAGCCATCGCCACCGTGGTGTTGATGTCCGCGGTGGGTGCACCGAGTTCGCCCTCGGGAAGTTCAATCACCTTCCAGGGGATAAGGGCCCCACCCCAGTTGCTGACGAAGATGAACAAGAACAGGGTGCCAATGAACGGGAGCCACTCGCGGTAGTACTTCTCACCGATCTGATCACGGGCGAGATCGCGCAGGTAATCCCACATGAACTCGAGAAGGTTCTGCACACCTTTGGGATCCCGATTGAGCTTTCTGGTCCCCGCAAGAACAAGGGCGAGCAGAAGACCGATCAGGATCCAGGAGCTGAGAAAAACCTGGCCGTGCAGATTGAGGTTGCCGATCTGCCAGTACAGATGCTGGCCAACCTCCAGTTCGGCGAACGGCAGTGTGAAAGGCAGCAAAGCCATGAATGCAGGAGGGAAGTGCGCGGACTCAGCCGTCAAAGACGGACTGAAGAATCAAGGCGGGCTTGTAGAGAAGAAAACCCACGAATGCGGGGAGGAGGTCGAGTTGGGAGAAACGAGCCGCTGAAACGATCAGAACGATCGGAACAACAAGCTGAAAACGACCAACCTGACGTGACGCTCCACCGAGCCGGGCCACGCTGCGGGAGAGGAGACGCAGATAGAGAACACCTGCAAGAGCTCCAACCAACAGGCTGCACGCCACTTGCCAGTCAAAGCTGATAGCTGCTACGGGAACAGCGACAGCGGAAACAAGAAGAGTGGCCTGCATCAAGCGCAGTTGCAGACGTCTGAAGTCCTCCATACCGTTGTCTGAGGAAGCGATTTCCCCATCCAGACCAGTGGGAGGCGATGCCTGCAATCTGCACCTGAGAAAGCGCGCGGAATCTATCACGCGCTACAGACTTTTCAGCTGCACGAGGGTCTCAAAAGCAGAAGGCGCCGCGTCCAGAGATCCCTGGCGATGGCGACGGTCTCGCTGCCCAATCCCAGGGATTGGAGCGGAGTTCCCGGATGGTCCTCCACCGCCTTGAGCAACGTGAGAGAGGCCTCATCCAGGGAGATGGGCTCAAAATCCGGGCCCAGAAGACTGGTGGAGGGCCAACCCCAGAGACAGGGCTGGCGCTCGCCGCAGGCCGCCAGCAAGGCGTTGTCGTCGCTCCACGTTTCCGTTTCGACCGCCTTGGCGCTGACAAAAAACTCGAAATGGCTGATGTCGGGATCCAGCTCCTCCACCAGCAGCCATTGCTCGAAAGGCGACAGAACCTGAGCTCGCTCCAGCAATTCCCCCTCAAGAAGGCGCGACGGATCCCAAACTTCAGGATTGGAGAAACCGGCGAACTCGAGACCCGCCGCATCAATCAGCGCCAACAGGCTGCGCAGGTTGTAGCTCGACTCCTGCGGGTGCAGGTACATGTCCGCGAAGTTGGAGTCCGCCGCTGTGTCGAGGGCCCAGCGCTGGTCATGGTGACGGCGCAGGCGATTGGTCTCCGGAAGGGTGGAGAACAGTTCGCGGCCAAGCTTCAGCCCTTCCGCCCCCGTGCCGACACCCAGAGAGGTCAGAGCGCGCTGGATGCGATGGATTTCCCAACGTCCGGCTTCGGCGTAGAGAAACAGATGCATCAGGCCGTCCTCGGCCAGCAGATCCCCGAGCGCCTTCAGGCCCGCCAGAGGCTCCCTCAGGTGATGGAGCACACCCACGGAGTTGATGTAGTCGAACGGTCCTTCCCCCGCCAGGTCCAGCAGGCTGCGCTGCTCCTGGCGGAGCGAGGTCACCTGGGCGGCACCGGCCGAGCGCCGCAAGCGCTCCCGGGCCACCTCAAGGGCACCGGCGCTGATGTCCACCGCCAGAACATCCGCTCCAGGATTGAGGTGACAGAGGTAATCGGTACTGACACCGGTGCCGCATCCGGCATCGAGCAGCCGGGCTGGGCGGGGTTCTCCCGTCGCAGTTGGCACAGCGCCATGAACCGCGGCCTGCACACTGCGCAGACACCACCGCCAGTTGTAACCAGGCGGTGGACCGTCCTGAAGAGGATCCCCAGGATAGGGAAAGCGGTCGTAAAAGGCGCTGACCACAGGCGTGGCAGCGTCGGAGGTTCGCTCTGACATGCGCGACGAGGCGGCTCGGGAAAAGACATCAACGGGCCGAGCTTTTCACGACAGGGGCCTGCTCGAGAGCAAAAACAAGAGCCCCTGCAAACATTTGTTCATGCCGGTCCGGGAGCTTCGAAGACGAGCCGTAATCTGGCCGGATCCGGCTTGCTTTCGTTCATGACCGTGACCGCCAGCAGCGGCAGCCCCAGGGTTTCGCCCCAGCTGTACGACACCCTGCCGCTCTCCAGCGTTCGCCAGGCTGAACAGCAGGATCGCTTCCCCGATGGAGGCGAGCTCGACAACCTGATCACGTTCTTCCGCAGCGGCCAGGATCGGCTCGAGGCCTCTCGGATCCTTGCGGACAACGCCGAAGCGATCGTTGCCCGAGCTGCCAACCGAATTTTTGCCGGCGGCACGCCGCTGTCTTTCCTGGATGCTCCCCTGAGCAAGGGTGAAAGTCGTGGCAGCGGCAATGAGCTCCTGGCCTCCGATCAGGTGGCCTTCCAGGACTCCGTGCGCACCTTCACCGGCGCCTCAGGAGCGAGCCAACAGGGCAATGCCTTCACTCGCCTGCTCCGTGGCAATACCGAAGACGCCGATGTGCGCGTGGTGCTGCCCACTGGCTTCTCGCCCATCAGCGTGGCCAAGTATGGCCCGGAGCGGATGCGCAAATCGGTGCGTGACCTGGGTTGGTTCCTGCGCTACGTCGGCTATGCCCTCGTGGCTGGCGACCCCAGCATCCTGGCCGTGAACACACGCGGGCTCCGCGACGTTCTGGAGAAAGGTTGCTCCCTGGCCGCCACCAACGTCGCGCTTCAGGAAATGCGCGCCGCTGCCGCAGGTCTTTTGAAGGACCGTCCGGAATCCCGTCGCCTCACGGTGCAGTGCTTCAACGTTCTGCTGGAAGAACTGGCAATCCCCACCCCTTCCGCCCGTCAACGGCTGGGAAGCCCTGAAAACCAGGGTCTCCAACTTCCGGCCATTTATGCACTGGCGGCCAAGGGCAAGGCCCTTCGCTACAACATGAAGCCCGGCATGACCGGTGCTCAGAAAGCCGAGGTGGTGCGTGCCGCCTACCGCCAGGTGTTCCAGCGCGACATTGCCAAGGCCTATTCGCAGGCCCCCTGCTCGGTGGAGGCCACCCAGGTGCGCCAGGGCGACATCTCCATGCGCGAATTCATTCGCGCCCTCGGCCACAGCAAGGAATACAAGAAACAGTTCTACGCCCGCTTTTCCAACAGCCGTGCCGTGGAACTGGCCTTCCGTCATTTCCTCGGCCGGGGCATCAGCTCCCGCGAGGAGTTCACCCGCTATTTCGACATCGTCAGCGCCCAAGGGCTCAAGGGTCTGGTGGACTCGCTGATCAATTCGATGGAATACGCCCGGGTCTTCGGCGAAGAAACCGTGCCCTTCCTTCGGGATCTGGGCGAGGAAGCCCAGGAAAGCGCAGGTTGGGGTTCAAACCGGAAGCTGTTCCGCTTCAGCGCACCGTTTGAAGGTGCACCTCAATACGTCACCCTCTACGCCTCCTATCGCCAGCCCATCGGTGATCAGCACGCCTATGGCGGCGGCAACGATCCCCTTGGAATTCAGTACGGCGCCATCTTCCCCTCGGGAACGGCCTCTGTGGCCACCCGTCCTGCTCCTGCCGGCTACGACAACCGTCGCATCCTGGTGGGCAACGGCATGGCTCAACCCGGACAGATGGACAGCCCGCAATTCCGCGGCAGTCGGCCTCGCCGCGTTGGCCCGAAAGTTGTGCGCCTTCAGCAGATCGCCACGGGCGGCAGCTCAAAGCCACGTCGCAGTGGCCAGCCCAGCATCCGCGGCACAGAATCGAGCACCCAGGGGGTGATCAACGCTGTTTATGTGCAGGTTCTCGGCACCGCCGGTTATGCCGGCGAGCGCAACAAGGTCGAGGAAATCAAGCTCGAAAACGGCGACATCAGTCTGCGTGAGTTTGTGCGCCAGGTGGCCCGTTCCGATGCCTTCCGCCGGCGTTACTGGAGCGGTCTCTACATCACCAAGGCCATCGAGGTGATGCACCGTCGCATCCTTGGTCGTCCCAGCTTTGGCCGCTGGGAGATTGATGCCCTGTTTGACACAGCAGCCCGTCACGGCTTCTACGGAGTTGTGGATGCGCTGATCAACGGCAAGGAATACAACGATTGCTTCGGCGAGGACACGGTCCCCTACGAGCGCTTCATCACCCCAACCGATCTGCGCACGCGTCGGGTTCCCGCTCTCAAGCGTCCTGTTGATCTCGCTGCCGCTGCAGTGGCCAACGAAATCAACCGTCCGAACGTGGCCAAGCCCCAGGGACTCCGCACCACAGGTGATCTCACGCCGAGAAACCTGGCTGCCCGTCCCACCGTTCGCGGTAACTGGAGCGCCACCCTGACTGGTGGTGTTGTGCAGGCCTCCAAGGCCACAGTCACCTCTGGCCCTGAAAGCGTTCAGAGCCGCCCCCTCCCTACCCGTCGCTGGAGCGCCCCACGTTGGCAGCCCGGGGGTGGGCAATCCGTTGCATGGACCAGCGGCGCCAGCCAAACCACTGCCCGTCCGGCCTCCGCGCCATCGGTTCAGCCCCAGTTCGGCGCCATTTCTGCTGCGCCCAGCTGGAGCACCAGCACGAGCGTCAGCGGTGGATACGGTCTGCCTGAAACCGCAGACACGGCGATGCGCAAAGCCCTGGCGGGTGCAAGCCCCACGGGCATGGGCAAAAAAGCAAGCGTGTCTCCGCGCCTTCGCCTTGCTGAAGCCGCCAACGGCACGGAAGTGGATGCAGCGATTCAAGCCGTCTACCGTCAGCTCCTTAACCGAGTTCCGGTTGGCGCTGAGCGACTCACAGACGCTGAATCCCTCTTCCGCCAGCGTCGATTGAGCGTGGCCGAGTTCGTGGCCCGTGTCGCCGGAAGCGAACTGTTCCAGCAACGCCTCTGGCGCATGGCCCCACTTCGGGCAGCCAATGCAGCCCATCTGGCCCTGCTCGGACGCGCCGCACTCCCGAAAGAAGTCAGCCTCTTCCTCGCCACTCGGGTGAAAGAAGGTCAACAGAGCGCCCTCGACAATCTGTTGAACTCCGCGAGCTACGCAGAAACTTTCGGAGCCGACACCGTTCCCTACCTGGTGGGCATGAACACCTGGGACGGGGGATCAATGGACACCATCAACCGCGCTGCTGCTCTTTATGGCGGCAATGCTGCGATGAATCCACCCCTGAAAGGCGCCATCTGAATCGGCGCTGTCCTGCCTGGGCAATCACCCTCTGTCTGCTTTGACAAGCCCTGCGGCCTTCACCGGCTGCAGGGCTTTTTTGATGACAACTAAGCCGCCCAAATTGCAAACATTTTCATCACAAACGCCACCCAGTGACGACCGCACTCGCTAGGCGCAGATCCCTTGCGCTGCAACGCTTCTTAAGGAAGGCGATCGCCGTGAAGAACTGTTACCGGGCGGGCGGGCGGAACAAGCCGTTGCCACAGAATGCTTGGGCGGCCGGGCAAACTGGCCGCGTCAACCACTCACCGGATATCGGTCTCCTACGGGCGGCCGCTTGTTTCGAGGCAGAACTGCATGAGCATCGTCTCCAACTCGATCATCAACGCGGACGCCGAAGCCCGCTATCTCAGCCCTGGCGAACT
>JAYKIX010000039.1:0-4355 GCA_035286005.1 Synechococcus sp.
TTCGCCCCGGCCTTCCCAAGATCGTGCGTTCTCAGCTCGTGCTGAAGGCACTGATGACCATCGGTGATCTTCAAGATCAGCTGCAGGCGGGCATGATCCTGGGGATCATTGCTGATCAAGAGCCCGAGGACGAGCCTGCTGGTGAGGCCAACGACGCAGCAGACTCCCCTGCTTCTGGCAGTGGGGATGAATCCCGCAGCACTCCACGGGCCGTGCGGAAACGTTCAGCGGCCCGCTGAGTCATTCCCGCCGAAGGTTCTTCGATGCCCGCTGGTGGTTCAGCTTTCGTTCAATCGGCGGAGCAGTTCATCAGCAGGCATTTCAACGAACTGACACTTGCGCCCCTGGAACCTGTGTCGGATGAAATCTCCGATCGTGGCGAGGTAGCTCACATTGCCAATGGCAATCAGGACGCCGTCCTCGGGTAGCTCTTCCAGTGGAAGCACGAGGTTTTCCATGCACCACTGCCTCGATAGATAGCGATCGACCAGATCGTTTTTCACCGGTTCTCTGAAGCTCAGGTCGCCGTTCAAGGCTGCGAGTACAGGCTCCCGTCTTGCATCACCTGGTGGGAACAGAGCATCGAGCATGCGTTGTTCGAGGGGTGTCAGCTCAGCCGCCATCCGTGGGGTGTTGTGACAATGCCGACATGCTGGCGAGCCTTCAAGGCTGTTGGCAAGCTTCGAGGCAGGACGATGCCGATTCGCTTCACAGTGCTCTCGGGCATCGAGCATGTCAGCAGTCGTCACTGCCGTGACGCGGCATGCAAATCTGACCGTATGCCTCTGCTGCCCCGTCGCTTTGAACGTCTGAAGGCTGTGCTGGATGGCCGTATGGCCAACCTCACGGTGCTGCTGGAGCATGTGGAGAAACCCCACAACCTTTCGGCGATCCTGCGCAGCTGCGATGCGGTTGGGGCCCTAGAGGCCCATGCCGTCAGCCTCAAGGGCAGGCCGCGCACCTTCAACAGCACTGCCCAGGGCAGCCAGAAGTGGGTGCCTCTCCATGACCACCCCAGCATCGATGTGGCGGTGCAGCAGCTCAAGGGCCAGGGGTTTCGGCTCTTTGGCACCCATCTGGGGGTGAATGCCCTTGATTACCGCGATTGTGATTTCACAGGTCCCACGGCCTTTGTGCTGGGCGCTGAGAAATGGGGACTGAGCGATGGGGCCCGCGATCTGATGGACGAAGCCGTCTATATCCCGATGACGGGCATGGTGCAGTCCCTCAACGTTTCGGTGGCGGCAGCCACGCTGTTGTTTGAAGCCGTCAGGCAGCGCCGCGCTGCTGGTCTGCTCCCAAGACAGGGTGAAGGCCTCAGTGCCGAGCTGTATCGCCAGCGGTTGTTCGAATGGGCCTATCCAGAGGTGGCCGATTGGTGTCGTCGGGAACAGCGTCCCTATCCGCCGTTGAGTGAGGAGGGTGAAATCTTGGAGTCGCTGCCCCGCACCCTGAAGCTGCGTTGTTGATTCAGAAGGAAATGAACACGTCTTCAACGGCTTTGGCGCGCTCGTTCACTGGATGGTGGCGTCGCGCGGCAGGAAGGCGTAGCGCCAGCACCAGCACCAGCACCTCGATCAACAGCTGATGGCCTGCAAAGAGCACCACCAGGGCGAGGCCAATGGACAGCATCTGCTCCAGTAGGCCGATCACATCATCGGGATTGGAGCGTCCTGCCAGCCACAGGTAGGAGCCCAGCGCCAACAGCACAAAAGTGGCCCACCAGGGCATGACGCTTGCCTCCAAGTTGCTCCAGTGTGCCTTGAAAAGGTTCCTGGCGGCGGCATTGCTCAGCCGCGGGAGCCATCGCCTCCACTCACCCAGGCCTCCAAGCCTTCCCCGAGAAAAGAAAGGCCCAGCACGAGCACAAACATGGCAAGCCCTGGATACAGGGCTGTCCACCAGATGCCGGTGGGTACGGCTGCCAAGGCCAGATTCAGGTCACTGCCCCATTCGGGCACGGTTTCGGGCAGGCCCAGTCCGAGAAATCCCAGGCCGCCCAGCACCAGCACCGCATCGGCGGAATTCAGGGTCACCAGCACCGGAACCGACGTGATGACGTTGCGCAGCAGGTAGCGGCGCAGGATCCAGATGGGTCCGGCTCCGAGTGATCGGGCCGCCTCCACGAACAACTCCGCCTTCACCTGGGCCGTCTGGTTGCGCACCACGCGGAAGTACTGGGGCACATACACCACACACAGGGCCGCTGCGGCATTGGGAATCCCCCGTCCGAGCAGGAAGGCCAGCACCACCGACAGCAGCAGCACCGGCAGGGTGTAGAGGGTGTCCATCAGCAGCACAAGCCCCCGATCCACGGCACCGCCCAGATAGCCGCTCACCATGCCCAGCGGTACGCCAATCACCAAGGCAAGGGCCACGGCCAGCAGCACCACCTGCAGCGCCACTCCGCTGCCTTGAAGGGTTCGCACGCACACATCGCGGCCGAGGCGATCGGTGCCACACCAATGCTGCAGCGACGGGGAGGCATAGATCGGATTGTCGAGACCGGCATTCGGATCTGGCAACAGGCCTGCTGAGAGCAACAACGGCGTGACCAAGGCCACCAAGGCGTAGGCGGCCACAATCACCAAACCCCAACGCGCCATGCGGGCCGAGAGGCTGGGTTTCGAAAGGCTCAGGGATGGGAGACCAAAGCGCAACGCTGGAGTGCTCCAGATCGGATGGCGGCATTCTTGCTGCCGATTCCCCATGGAGTGATGAAGATGAAGAGATGGCCATCTCTTCTCTCTGGCGGCAACGTCTGCTTGGCAGCCTTTCGGGCCAGCTGCAGCTGGCCACTTATCTGGCGGTGTTTCTTGGTTTCAGCGGCGCGAGCATCACCGGCCTGTGGCTGACGCAGCGCAACCAGGCGATCTCCGGCGATGCCGATTTGCGGGCCAATGCCCGTTCCCTGGAGGGTTGTTTGTTGGCCGACAGGTTGCTGGAGGTACCGGCCGGTGAAAGCACTGGTGCCAAGAACCGTCGCCTGCAATTGATCCGCCAGGAGCTGCGCTGGCATTCCACCAGTCGCCACACGCTCTGGATCGAGCAGCCGAATGGCTCCTTGCTGCTGCCAGCCGATGGCCATCTCCCCGTGGATGTGGCGGTGGCCGAAACGGTCACGCAGGCCGGCAGTAAACCGGGCATCACCCGCAGCCTCACGGTGAAGGGTCTGGACTACATCGCCATTCTCAATCGCATCTATCCCTCCGGGATGCGGGTGTGGAGCAGTGCCGAGGTGACGCGCATCAACCGTGCCCAAAGCGAGTTTCTGCACTGGATGATTGGGATCTGGGGCAGTTGCCTGGTGCTGTCGCTCTGGGTGGTGAATCGACTGGTGCGACGGATCATTCGGCCGCTGAGGACACTGAGCGAGGTCTCGTCTCAACTCACCGCTGACACCCTCAACAGCTCAGCGCTGCAGATCGAGGGCGCTCCCCTGGAAGTGACCCAGTTGGCCAGTACCTACAACGATCTGCGGGCTCGCCTAGCCAAATCCTGGAGTGATCAGCGCCGATTTGTGAGCGCGGTGAGCCATGAGCTGCGTACGCCGCTCACAATCGTGCAGGGTTATCTGCAACGCACAATCAAGCGAGGTGACAACCTCACCGAAGGACAGCGCAAAGGACTGAGCACGGCGGAAGAGGAAAGCGTGCGCATGCGCCATCTGCTCGACGACCTGCTCGATCTCTCCCGAAGCGACAGCGGCCAGCTGCGACTCAATCAGGAGGTGGTGCCCATGGCCATGGCCGTGCGGGAGGCGGTTGACCTCGCCTGCAGCAGCCTGATGCGGGAGGTGCATCTTGTTCTCCCCAGCGATGAGGGTGCTGCTCGGGGGATCCTGGCGATGGCCGACCCCGATCGCCTGCGTCAGGTGCTGCTGGATCTGATCGAAAACGCCCACAAGTACTCACCGGAGGGCACAGCGGTGAGCGTGCACCTGATGGCGGAGCGGGGGATGGCTGTGGTGGAGGTGCAAGACCAGGGGATTGGAATCCCCAACGACGACCTCCCCAAGGTGTTTGAACGTTTTCATCGTGCGGCCAACGCCAGTGTGAGCAGCGGCAGCGGCCTGGGACTGTCCATCGTGCAGTTGCTTGTGGAGGCGATGGGAGGCAGCGTGAGCGTGGCCAGTCAGCTCGGACAGGGCAGCACGTTCACCGTGTGTTTGCCCCTCGTGCCGTTGGCGGCTGGCATGGAGTCCACTGGAGCGTTGGAATGATCGTTTATCTGCTGCTCACGTCGTTGCTGATCCCGGTGAACATCTGGGCAGCGATCACTCCGCACCTGCATACCGCGTTCACCATGCGGCTTTTGCATGGTGCCTCGGTGCTGCTGTTGCTGCCGTTGCTGGT
>JAYKIX010000040.1:0-3939 GCA_035286005.1 Synechococcus sp.
GTTTCAGGATCATTGCCACGGTCGATGGTGCGCATCCCGCTGCTGCTGATCTCAAAGCGGCTCACCAGATAGCTCGTGCGGCCCTTGCGTTCCACCAGACAGCGGCAGCCAGGTTCCACTTCGCCGCTGAATCCGTCTTCCTCAGGGTTCACCACATAGGTGCAACCTTCCAGCAGGCGCATATCGCCTGAAGCCAAGCCACTTAATTTTTCAGGTTCGAGCGTGGCGCCCCAGAAGCGCTGCTCATCGTTGAGGGCGTGGTTCAGCACATGAATGGCATCACCTTTCCGTTTGGCCTGTAGGACGCGAATGCGGTAGGGCTGCGTTGGGGCAATGGCATAGGCCTGCTCCAGCAAGAGTGTTCCTTCGGGCATGTGTGCCAAAGGACGCACCGTGACATTGATATGGGCGTAGAGAGGTGGGTTCTCAAAGGCTTGTTCTTGGTTGCTGAAGCTGCCGCAGAGCAGCTGAACCAGGCGTTTAAGGTCCGAGGCCATGGGACTACAAGTCGAGGAGACGCAGGCGAAAATCGGCCACTTGCCGGGCCATCTCCGGTGAGCTTTCCATGAATGGATGCTCCTTCAGGGCTTCCATCACAATCTCGAGGCGGCTCTTCACATCGCGCTCGCCATTCCGGCGAACATCCGCTTTCCAGGCGTCGTCAAAGGCCATAGCGAAGCCGTCAGCATTGTTGAACTGACGATCACTACTGAATCCTCCAATTGCTGACATGAGGAGGAAAGATCGGGAAATGCCAGGACCCAGATTTGAACTGGGGACACGGCGATTTTCAGTCGCCTGCTCTACCAACTGAGCTATCCCGGCGCGTCTGGCGCGACCCGCGAATCTTAAAGCACAGCGGTCTGCCTCCGAACCTGCGCTGGAGTGCGGCCCAAGCAGACCACCCCGGCGACGGGGATCCCGCTTTGACGCAGAGCTGAGGCCGCAGCGCAGGCGGTGGATCCAGTGGTGACGATGTCATCCACGATCCAGGCCTCACGCGAGTTCCAGATCATCCCTCGGGCCGCGTCCAGATCACAGCCAAAGCTGTGTTGCTGGTTCTGCCATCGCTGCTGGCGATTGAGGTGGTGTTGCCCTAAGCATGGGCGCCGGCGTTGGAGGAGCGGCAGATGCTCCCGATCCAATGCATGCATGAGGAGCTCTGGAAGGGGATTCCGGCGGGACGCTTGTTTCCAGTTGGGCACAGGAACCAGCACTGCATGGCTTGGCAAGCAGCTGCGGAGACGCCAGCTCAGGGCAGCGATTTGATCCGATTTGCGGTGTTGGCGTAGCTGCAGCAACAGCGTTCGGAATCGGCCCTCATACGCCGCTGCCGCAAGCCATCGCAACGGTGAGCTGCCCTCCAGCGGGTGCTCTGGCAGCCCCAAGGCCTTCATGCATTGGTCGCAGGGGGCTGCTGCCATCCCACTCGTATCCACAGGCTTTTGACAGACGGGGCAGTGCGGCTGGATCAGAAGATCACGTAGGCCGTTGCTCAGGAGGGGCCACATGGCTGGATCGCGGATGAGGGAAGCATTCCCCGCATCCACTGGGGATCATCAGTCCGCGGCTGGCATCGCCCGAAGCATGGCCACCAATGTGCGGTGGGCGTCTTCACTGTCGGTGAGGGTGTGGTCGAAGCGGATTTGAATGCTGGTGCCATCCACCAGCAGTTCCATGGCCTCTGGGCGCACGGCGGTCATCGCTGCCGAGGCTGCCGTGGTGAGGCCGCCGTAATGCTGGGCATAACGCAGCACAGCCTCACTGTGGTCGTCATTCATATGCCGGCAGATGCGATCGCTGACGGCGGGGGTGAGGGGATCAGCAGCCATTGGGAGGAGGGAACAATGAAGATGTCAAAGGATCAGGCGAAACGCTGCCAGAGCAGTAAGCCCAAGCGGATGCCGCTGAAGGTCACATAACCGGCCAGAACGATGAACAGGCCGATGGCAAGAGCATCGCGCAGTTTGCTGGGCACGGTTGCAGGATTCGGAGGGCTTCGATTCTCCCCTGCAGCGCAGGAATCGGTCAGATGTTGAAGGCCAAAAGGGCGAGACGGGCGACGCCTGCAGCAGGTGGTGCCTGGCTGCTCACCACTGCACAGCCGATGGCCCGTTCTCGCAACCGTCTCCATTGCGGATTGCGGGCGCCACCTCCCAGGGTGATCACCCGTTGCGGTGGCTCTGCTCCGAGCGCGGTGAGTCGCATCCATCCCTCGGCTTCGATTTGGGCCATCCCCTCCAGCAGTCCGTGCAGATGCAGCGCATCGCTGACGGGCCTGGGTGTCAGCACCGGTTCGAGTAAGGGATCGTCGACGGGGAACCTTTCTCCTACCCCGGGTAGCGGTCGGTAGTTCAGTCCACTGCTCTGTTCCGGATTGATCTGGCGACTGAGCTCAGTGAGATCAATCTCTGGAAACTCTTGACGCAGAACAGCGCCGCCAGTGTTGGAGGCACCTCCACAAAGCCAACGCCCTGCGATGCGATGACTGGTGATCCCAGGACCGATCAGTGGAGTGTTGGTGAAGCGTTTGAGCACCAGCGTGGTGCCGAGAACCGTGACCCCATCCTGCGGTCCAGGATTGGCAGCCAGCACTGCAGCATTGGCATCCGTGGTGCCGGCCACAATCGTCACCACTGCTGGGAGTCCAAGGGTTTTGGCGATGGCTGGTGCAATCTCACCGAGGGTGCTGCCGCTGGCTCGGATCTCAGGCAGCGCCTTCAGCCAGTTGGCTCCTTCGAACCCTTTGGGCCAGCGCCTCTCCTGGAGCTGCCATCCCAGGCGAAGGTTGTTGCCCTCCTCTCCCCATCGCCAGGTCTGCAGGAGCCAGCCATTGACCCAGTCGGCCTGATGCCTCAACAGCACAGAGCTCCCGAAGCGCGCGATGAGCCGTAGGGCCCGAGCCAAGCTACCGCTGCTGCTGGCGGCTGGGCCACCATCGCTGGCCAATTCTGGTAGATGGGTTGCATGTTCTGGACAGGCTTCGCCGTAGGGCAGTGCCTCCCCAAGGGGCGTGCCTGCGCTGTTGCACGCCACCAGCGTGCCGGAGGTGCCATCCACAGCTAGCGATCTGATCTGTTGCCGCAGTTCGCCAGGGATCGCCTGGATCAGGGTTGTGATGCCTCTAATCCAATCGTCTGGATAGACCAGGCCTTGGCGATATCCAGAGCTTTGGGTGTGGAGCAGCTCTCCTGCTCCATTGATCACGGCAATTCGAACGCCGCTGGTGCCCAGATCGATGCCGAGCGCCAGCGGTGTCACTAGAGATCAGCCCTGCTGGAGCGCTGCGGCTTTGGCGCTCACGTTTTCCCAAGGGAGGTTCAGATCCGGGCGTCCGAAGTGTCCGTAGGCCGCGGTGTCTTGATAAAAGCGACCGCCACGTTGTTGGGGAAGGTTGCGCAGACCGAAGGTTTCGATGATCGCCCCCGGGCGCAGATCGAAGTGCTTCTGCACAAGCGTGGTGAGTTCTGCATTCGACACGGTTCCGGTGCCGAAGGCTTCCACCAGGATTGAAACGGGCTTGGCCACCCCGATCGCGTAGCTGAGCTGCACCTCGGCGCGTTCCGCCAAGCCTGCAGCCACCAGCGATTTGGCTACAAAACGGGCGGCGTAGGCCGCGGAGCGATCCACTTTGGTGGGGTCTTTACCAGAGAAGGCACCGCCGCCATGGCGGGCATAACCCCCATAGGTGTCAACGATGATCTTGCGGCCGGTGAGGCCGGCGTCACCTTGGGGACCTCCCACCACGAACTTGCCGGTGGGATTGACCAGATATTTGGTGGAGTCGCGGTTGGGCTTCAAGGCCAGATCCGCAGTGGCAGGTTCCACCACATGGGTCCAGAGGTCGGCGCTGATCCGTTCACGGATCCCTTTTTCATCGGTGATCCCAGCCACCTCGGCGGTGTGCTGAGTGGAGATCAAGATGGTGTCGATCGCCAC
>JAYKIX010000041.1:0-4563 GCA_035286005.1 Synechococcus sp.
TCAGGATTGTCGCTTGTTCTTTCGCCAGAATCGGTTGCTTCGGTGCCAGTGCGGTTGCGCGTCGCTCCTAAGGCGATGGGTGCTGAACTTCGTCGGGTTGTGGCGTCGAAATACTTCGAAACTGGAATTCTGTTTTCAACCCAACCGGGCAGTTTAATCCAGGATCCTTGAGTGACACTGGCGTTTGTCTGAAGTTGATTGAGTTCGGCCAGTGTCTGAGGGCTGATGTTGAGATCGCGAGCAAGTATCTCCACGGGTATATCGGAAGCCACGCGCACCCAGATTTGTGCCTTGGGTGTTGCGACCGCTGTTGTCGCGACGGTCAGTTCAGTGCGCGAAGCGTTGTGCTCCCTAACGGAACCGGAATGTTCTGCAGATCGGCCCTCGATACTGAAGGCGCCGAGACCTACCAGTGTGCTGACTCCAAAGGAGACGACGGCGAGCAGGGGGATTCTCATCACGGCTGCTGAGGTAGGGGCTGCTGCATTCAGCGTCGAAACCCTAGACAAATGCTGCCGTTGTCTCGCTGCTCCTTGGTTTTCTCCGTTCAGCGGGGAATCCTGAATCCAGTGCAAATCGATGACGCAGGGTGAGCAACAGGCTGCTGTCAGACCCGGGCCGATGGGCAGAACGGCAGGCGCGCACTCTGCTCGAGTCGCATGGTTGGTGCTGTGTGGAGGAACGCTGGTGGTGTCGCTATGGCGAAATCGATTTGCTGTTGGTGAAAGGGGTAGGCGCCACTCGTCGTGTGTTGGTGGTGGAGGTGAAGGCACGACGTCGATGCGGCATCGATGGCTGGGGGATGACGGCCTTTGGATGGGCGAAGCAATTGCGTCTTGCCCGTGCCATTCACTGTTGGCTTGAGGCCCATCCCTGGAGCGGATGCTGTGCTGTTCAAGTCAGTCTGGCCTTAGTGCCGTTGCCTCCTAACCCTTGCTGCATCCGATGGATTCCGATCCATTGGCTTCCCTTTGAGGCTGTCGATCAGGTTTGACCTCTCCTCGATCGAGCAAGGTGGAGCCATGAGCTTTTCCGGTCATACCGCCCGCAAACGTTTCGGGCAGCATTGGTTGCGAGACGAGCGGGTGTTGGACCAGATTCTGCTGGCCGCTGATTTGCAGTCGTCTGACCGAGTTCTGGAGGTGGGTCCAGGCCGAGGTGCGCTGACGGAACGCTTGCTGCGTTCTTCTGCGGCGGCGGTGCATGCCGTCGAGCTGGATCGTGATCTGGTGGCGGGATTACGGGATCGTTTCTCCGCAGATATCCGCTTTTCTCTCCAGCAAGGAGATGTGCTTGAGGTGCCACTCACCTTCCCTGACCAAGGCTTGGCGTCGAAGGTGGTGGCCAATATCCCTTACAACATCACAGGCCCGTTGCTGGATCGGTTGGTCGGAAGATTGGATCGGCCCGTGGACCCTCCGTATCAACGCCTGGTGCTGCTGGTGCAGAAGGAAGTTGCCGAACGCATCCGAGCCAGGCCTGGTCACAGCAGCTTCAGTGCGTTGAGCGTGCGTATGCAGTTGATGGCGCAGTGCAGAACGGTCTGTCCCGTGCCACCCCGCTGCTTTCAACCGCCGCCGAAGGTGCAATCGGAGGTGATCTGTCTTGATCCTCTGCCCGCGGAGCAGCGTCCTGATCCGTCTCTCGCACGGCGCGTGGAGCGTTTGCTCAAGCAAGCTTTCCTGGCTCGCCGCAAGATGCTCCGCAACACCTTGGCGGGCATCTGCCCCCCTGATCAGCTGCAAGGGATAACAGCTGCTGCTGGGATCGACCTGCGGCAAAGGCCTCAGGAAGTGGCGCCATCCGCTTGGGTGGAACTGGCCAGGGGTTTGAATCAGGCCGACTCCGCCGCTTGATCGGATGACGGCCACGGTTCGCGTTCTTGCTTCCGCCAAAATCAATCTGCACCTGGAAGTGCTTGGCTTGCGCCCTGATGGCTTCCACGAGTTGGCGATGGTCATGCAGAGCATTGATCTGGCCGATGAGCTCGCCTGCGAGAACACTGCCGATGGTCAGATCCATTTGAGCTGTGATGTGGAAGAGCTCAGCACCGGGACTGACAACCTGATCACCCGTGCGGCTCTGCTCCTCCGCAGTCGCTCCGGATTCAATGAGCTGGGCGCGTCCATTCACCTCCGCAAACGGATACCGATTGGGGCTGGTCTCGCCGGGGGGTCCAGTGATGGCGCCGCTGCCTTGGTGGCCCTCAACGAACTTTGGGGACTGGGACACTCCAACAAGGCACTGGAGGCCATGGCTGCGGAGCTGGGCTCCGACATGCCCTTCTGCATTGCCGGCGGAACTCAGCTGTGTTTCGGGCGAGGTGAGCGCCTTGAATCGTGTGCAGCAACGGAACAACCCATGGGGGTTGTCCTGGTGAAGGATCCTTCGGTCAGTGTTTCAACCCCATGGGCCTATGCGGAGTGTCGACGCCTTCGCAGCGCGTCCTATCTCGAGGGAGAGCAGGCCTTCGAGCAGCGACGCCAGGCCTTGCGGGAAGCCGACTGGCTCAACCCTTTGTGTTCTGAATTGCCGCCCCCACTGCAAAATGATTTGCAGGGAGTGGTTGAGCCCCAGACTCCTTCGGTCCACAGGGCGCTTGGTTTGCTCGCAGCGCTGCCAGGACAGCTCGCGGTGGCCATGAGCGGTTCGGGTCCGAGTTGCTTTGCGTTATTTGCCGATCGCGCCGCTGCCGATCGTGCTCTTGTAGGGCATCGCAGCAGTTTTGCTGAAGCGGGCTTGTCCAGTTGGAGTTGTTCGTTTCATGCGGGGGGCGTCAAGCTGGCGGCATGAGCAGTCAAGACAGCACCCCCAAAGGTTTCGCAGACCCTGAGGGCGAGGCCGCTGAAGCGGCCACCAACGGTGTCCTTGCAAGCGAGTCCTCCAAGCCGCGTAAGGGCCCCCTCAGCTTTCTCTCCGGATCCGTCACCAGCCTGCTGTTGGCCTGGTTGAGCTGGGGTTTGAGCAAGGGCACGGTGGTCTACTTCGCACAACACCCGCCCCATTTCAGTTCGTCGATCGGTCAAAGCATCGCCACGGCCTTGAAAACCCTGATGACGGGCATGTGTTTTCTGGCCACCTTCAGTTTTGCCTTCATTGGCCTGGGATTGTTTCTTGTGTTTCTTCGCAGTCTTTTCACGGGGGAGCAGCCTGATGCTGCCTAGGGTTTTCCCATTCCATCGCCCGCGCGGCCTCCAGCGCTGAATTGATGACTCCCCACGACCTCGGTCTTCTGGTGCTGTTGCTCTCACCGGGGTTGTTGCTGTCGGTGCTGCTGCTCACAACCTTTGCGGCAGGCGGCTGAATCTGCACCGGCTGAGATAATTTGGCCACTGACGCCGGCATGGCCGGGATATCAACAACGCCGTGGCAGGGACGCTTCTTTTCAACGCACTCCGTGAAGCCATCGACGAGGAGATGGCCCGTGATGCCCATGTCTGCGTGATGGGTGAGGACGTCGGCCACTACGGCGGCTCCTACAAAGTCACCAAAGACCTCTACGAGAAATACGGCGAGCTTCGTGTGCTGGACACGCCGATTGCCGAAAACAGCTTCACCGGGATGGCCGTGGGTGCGGCAATGACGGGTCTCCGCCCGATCGTTGAAGGCATGAACATGGGCTTCCTGCTTCTGGCCTTCAACCAGATCTCCAACAACATGGGCATGCTCCGCTACACCAGCGGCGGCAACTTCACGATCCCCACGGTGGTGCGAGGCCCTGGTGGTGTGGGTCGTCAGTTGGGTGCTGAGCACAGCCAGCGGTTAGAGGCGTATTTCCACGCCGTTCCCGGGATCAAGATCGTCGCCTGCAGCACCCCCACCAATGCAAAAGGCCTGATGAAGGCCGCGATTCGCGACAACAACCCTGTGCTCTTCTTCGAGCACGTTCTCCTCTACAACCTCAGTGAAGAGTTGCCGGAGGGTGAGTACATCTGCGCGCTCGATCAGGCCGATCTGGTGAAGGAAGGCTCAGATGTCACGATCCTGACCTACTCCCGCATGCGTCACCACTGTCTGAAGGCCGTGGAGCAGCTCGAGGCCGATGGCATCAGTGTCGAACTGATTGATCTCATCAGCTTGAAGCCCTTCGATATGGAGACCATCTCCCGCTCGATTCGCAAAACCCACAAGGTGATTGTGGTCGAGGAATGTATGAAGACCGGTGGCATCGGTGCTGAGCTGATTGCCTTGATCACCGAACAGTGCTTTGACGACCTCGATGCGCGTCCGGTGCGTCTCTCCAGCCAAGACATCCCCACCCCTTACAACGGCAACCTCGAGAACCTGACGATCATCCAGCCTCATCAGATTGTTGAGGCAGCTCAGCAGATCGTGCGCGAGGGGCTCTGATCTGATGGCACGTCAGCAGGGCTGGTTTGCCCTCATCCTCGCTCTGGCGATTACATCGGCCCTGTGGTTGTTCGCCATTTCACCGGGGATCGACCTCGGTCTTGACCTGCGTGGCGGCAGCCAGTTGCTGTTGGAAGTGCAACCAGCTGGTGAGGTCACCAAGATCACATCCAGGGAACTTGAGTCGGTGAAGAGCGTGCTCGACCGACGTGT
>JAYKIX010000042.1:0-3022 GCA_035286005.1 Synechococcus sp.
TACATCAAAACCAGCGTGCTGCTGCAAGTTCAGGGGCCTTATCAGGCCTTGCAGGCGTTTTTGCGCAGGGTCGAGGCCCTGCAGTTGTTGGTGCAGCCCAGTGATCTCGCGCTCAAGGCGCAGGAGACCAAAGCTGCTGAGAAGGCTTCAACGGTGTTGACGCGTCCGCAGACGGAGTTGAAATTGCGTCTGAGCTTTTTTGATAAGGCGGCGCCCCCGGCCAAGCCCTGACGGCTTGACGTTCCAAGACGAAGCGGCTGGCTGAGGCTGAAAGCGCTGGATACCATCCGCTCATCTGAGGTTGATGGTGGTTGTGGTGTCCCGTTCCCCTCAGCGCTTCACCTCTCTGTTGATGGCCGTGGCCCTGGGTTGCAGCGCGGTCGATGCGGTGGCTGTGGGAATGGCCGGTCGTGGTGGTGCCCTCGCACAAACCCAGGCGGCGATGCAGCTTTCTCTGCGTCGTCAGGCCACGTCGTTGCAGGTTGTGCTGGAGGGTGTGGGCGAGAACCCCGTGCTGCAACAGCGCCTGAATGGCGCAGTGTGGGAAGGGCAGCTCCGAACGAAGGGCTCGCCGGGCTTGCTGCGGGGTCCACAAACCCTGACCCTCCGGGAGCTTGGTATCGAAGCGGTGTCACTCACGGGTGCTGGCGAGAATTATCAGGTGACGGTGCGACCGGCCCCTGGGCAGACCCTCAAGGACCCAGTGGTGAGCGCTGATGGACGCAATTTGATCCTTACCTTTGCCGACTTAGGGACCCCGCGGTCGCAAGCCGCCGAGCTGAATCTCAACACGCCGGGCCGGGTGCTCCATCCCCGTTCTGCACCGCCCTTGCGCCCCAGGGCTGTAGCCCCACCACTGGGGGATATGGCTGTGGGCACGATGGTGCTTCAGAACCGCAGCTACGTGAATGTGAGCGGGCCGCAGGTGACGCTCACCCTGCAAAACGCGCCGGCGAAGGATGCGTTGATGTCGCTTGCCAGGTTGGGGGGGTATGGATTCGTGTATGTGGGCGGAGGTTCTGCTGCCCAAGCCGGGGGCGGTTCCCAATCGCCCTCACCGGATGGCCAAGGCACCGTGACCATGGCGTTCAGCAACGAGGACTACGGCCGGGCGCTGAATTCCCTGCTGCTGGCATCAGGGCTTCAGGCCAAGCTGGATGGCCGCACGTTGTTGGTGGGCACCACGGTGTCGGGGAAGACCTTTGGACCTCAGGTCTCCAAGGTGTATCGCCTCAACCAGGCCTCAGCCGCTTCGGCCGCTGATTACTTGGCGAGCCTGGGGGCACAGATCAACAAAGTGAATACCACCAGCATCACCACAGGTGAGGCTGCCTCTACGGGCACCTCTCAGCTCAGCTCACAAACCTCCCAGAAACAGTCAACCGAAACCAGCATTGAGACCTATGGAGCGTCCAATGGTCCTCTTGTGGGGTTGACGGGTACCACGGATAGCCGTTTGCAGACGATCACCTTGGTGGGTGAATCGCGTCTGGTCGCTGTGGCTGAGGGTTATCTCAAGCAAATTGATTTGCGTCAGCGCCAGGTTGCAGTCAAGGTGCAGATTCTGAATATTAATCTATTGAATGATCGTTCTGTCGATTCGAGCTTTTCAGCTCGCTTGGGCAATACATTTATTGTGAATGAGAGTGGCAGGGCTTTTATGAACTTTGGGGATTTCAAGCCGGGTTCGTCAGAGGGAACTGGGGTGTTCGATGGTAGTGGTTATAGGGTTCCTGGGCGATATGACGAGGGTAATGATTCTGGGGCAGTTGTTGTCACTGAAGGCACTAATTTGTCTCCGGCGGGTAATTTTTCTACGTCTACGGTGACGGAAGCTAAGGGTGAAAATGCATTTAATTATGCCGAAGATTCTTTCTATGGGTTCTTGCAGGCTGCCATTGAAAGTTCTTCTGCGAAAACATTGGCTCAGCCAACGCTTCTTGTTCAGGAAGGCCAGGAGGCCGAGGTTGTGACAGGAACAAATGTAATCACAGATGTTGAGCGTACTGTTACCGCAAATGGCTCGACCCAGTTTACTTATACGCGACAAAATGCTGGCTTAACGTTAAAAGTTAAGGTGAGTAAAATTGATGACAACGGTTTTGTTTCTTTGGATTTAAGTCCTCAGGTTTCTGTTCCTATTCCTGCTGGTCGCAATGAAGGTGTGGCAGTTTTTAATATCGCTGGGCGGTCGTTGAGTTCTGGCGCGATTCGACTGCGCGACCGGCAGACTTTGGTGCTCACTGGTGTGATTCAAGATGAAGATCGTGAGGTTGTTACCAAATGGCCGATCTTGGGTGATTTGCCTTTAATTGGTCAGTTGTTCCGGAGTTCCGGATCCAGCCGCGAGAAGAATGAGTTGGTGATTCTTGTAACTCCTGCAATTGTGGATGACGAGGCTGGTGGGTCTTATGGCTATGGCTACCGCCCGTCAACCCCCGAAGCCAGAACCCTCATGACTCCCCGCTAGCTCAGAGACCTGTTGCTGGAATAAACAATTTCATTGCCAAAGGCAACAAGGCTTTGGAGGTGGTAAGCAATCCATTGAGCAGGGCTGATCCCACGCCGCTTCCCCCACGATGTTGTGCTGTTTTGTCTTCTAGAGCATTGGCCGCTGCAAGCAATTGATCGGCAGACTTGGTCTCTCCTGAAGTTTTGAACAGCCTTGCGGCGTAGTTGAAGTCTTGAATAGCGAGCTTTCGTTTCCCGAGCCGTTCGCGGGCAATGCCTCGCGCCACCCAGCTTTCGGCTGCGCTGGGTTGTTTGCGGATGGCGAGTCCGAACAGTTCTTCAGCGTCAGCCCAGCGGTCGCTATCAGCCGCGCTGACACCAGCGTTATGCAGGGCGGCATGGCTCTGGGCCTGCGCTGGCATGCCCTTGGCACCGCTCCAGTGGGCCTGTTCCAGGGCGTTGGCATCCAGGCGGGCTCCGGTCAGGTCGACGCCGCGCAGGTCAGTTCCCACCAGCAGACTTCCTTGCAGATTGGCGCCCCGTAATGAGGCTCCCTGCAGGCTGGTGTAAC
>JAYKIX010000043.1:0-3660 GCA_035286005.1 Synechococcus sp.
TGGCTCCCTTGGTATCCGACTGGACTGGTCGCGCTCTGATTGTTGGTGCCGGTGGCATCGGCAAAGCCCTTGTCGATGCCCTTGCGTCTCAACTGCCTGGTCTTTCAGTACAGCTGTGTGGACGATCAACACTGGATGGACTCGACATTCTTGTCGACCTGGAATCGGAGACCAGTCTTGAGACTTTCCGATCAAGACTGCTGGCAGATCCTCTGCCCCTCCGCCTGGTGATCAACGCCACGGGTTTGCTGCATCGGCAAACGGTTGGCGCCTCGTCCTTGCTACCAGAAAAACGACTGCAGCAAGTGAGTGCTGTCTCGCTCCAATCCAGTCTGGCTATCAATGCCATCGCCCCTCTGATGCTGGCGAAGGCTATCGAGCCTTGCCTGGACCGGTCGAACCCTTTCCATTTCGCAAGCCTGAGCGCCCGGGTGGGAAGCATTGGCGATAACCGAACTGGTGGTTGGTATGCCTACCGCGGTGCGAAGGCTGCTCAGAACATGTACTTGCGCACGTTGAGTGTGGAGTGGGCCCGGCGCTATCCCCTGGCGACTGTGTTGATGCTGCACCCGGGAACGACTGATACACCTCTTTCAAAACCTTTTCAGCAATTTGTTGCTCCCGAGGCTCTGTTCAGTCCCGAACGGGCGGCTCGCCAGCTCGTACAGGTTCTTAGGCAGCAGGGGCCCGAGCAAAGCGGTGCTTTTCTGGCCTGGGATGGTCAGCCCATCCCTTGGTGAGCATGCTTCTGCAGTACGGAAAGGGGAATGATCTCCAGGGTGGTCTGCTCAGTGGCCTGCAACCGAACTGGTGGCGCCATGCCGTCGTCGTAGGCCTGCTTCCAGCGCGGAGCACAGACACACCAGTGGTCCCCTGGACGTAAACCCGCAAATCCAAACGCGGGGTTGGGCGTGGAAAGATCGTTGCCCTGAGCCTTGCTGTACGTGAGGAAGCGCTCGGTCATGACGCAACAGACGCTATGGCGACCGAGATCAGTGGCGTCAGTCCGGCAGGTTCCGTCCCGGAACCAACCAGTGATCGGATCGCAGCTACAGGTCTCAATTGGGAGGCCTAAAACGTTGAGACCCTCACTCCTGGAGGGGGTTTGCAATTGGATTCCGGGTTTGGAGTAGCCAGAATTCTGCACGATTTTTGGCACATTGCGCGACGAGGTGGTTGACGGATCCCGGGGGCGAGGCGTTAAAGGTCGATCAGTCATGCCTCCTCGATGGATTGGGAGTTCACTGAAGACGCCGCTTTTCTGGCGCTCTGCGATGCCTTTCGAGAGAGCGGAGAGTCGTCCGCGATCGAGTTCCTCGCCAACGGTGAGGGAGCTTTTCACTTCCAGGACCTGGCTCAAAATGCCGCTGGAGAGGGAATTGACCTCAGTGAGTCGAGTGCCCTTGAAGAGTTCCAGCAGGAAGTGATCGAAACCATGGAGCGGATTTGCCAAGACTGAACCAGGTAGAACGTTCAGTCCTGGCTGGAAGGCCCAGGGTGTCAACCCTGGGCCGATGCACTGTTCAGCCGTAGAAGAAGCTGATTTCTTTGTCCTTGAGACCTTCCCAACCCGCCTCGATCAGGCGAGCGTTGAGAGTGGCCTGATCAAAGTGCTTGGCCCCTGTGCGCACACACCGATTGCGCATAGATTTGCGCACTCCACTGCGTTGGCGCTGACCCTCTTTCTCCATCACATCGTTGTAGAGCCTGAGCATGGCTTCCGGCAGTGGGGAACCATCGAGGTCGATGCCTGCGGCGATGGCCTTGTCGATGGCGTCAGGTCCGCTGAGGTCCATGGATGAATGCAGAACAGCCTTCAGTCTGCTGGAGCTCTCCGGCTGGTGAAGATTGAAAACTCGCCAGGGTCAAGCGCTGAAATAGCGGGCTTTGCTGTGCAGAGCCACAAGCGCAGTCGTGCTCTGCTCGGGATGCAGCTGATCGGATTCATCCATGGTGAGACCAATTCGCCCAGCATCAAGCCACTCAAGTTGCTGGCGTGAATCAGCCACATTCGGGCAAGCTGGATAGCCGAAGGAATATCGACTTCCGCGATAACGCTGAGCCAGGACGTCCTTGAGGACCATGGATTCGGGGTCGCCAAAACCACATTCCTTGCGAACCCGAGCATGGGTCCATTCCGCCAGAGCTTCTGCCATTTGCACTGCAAGGCCATGGAAGAAGAGGTAATCGCTGTAGGCATCTTTCGCGAACAAGGACTGGCTAAATCGACTGGCCTCCTCACCCATCGTTACGGCCTGCATGGGAAGAACGTCCGAGGGATGACCATCAACGAGGTCGTTGTAAAAGTCGGCAATGCAGTAACGGTTTCCTCCCCGTTGGCGCGGCAGGGCAAAGTCACCCAGCTCAGTCTGACCATCGGCATCGAACACAACGACTGAATTGCCGCGCCGTCCACAGGGGAAATAACCGTAAGCAACGGCAGGTCGGAGCAGCCCTTCATTGCGAATGCGCTCTAGCCATGCCTGTAATACGGGCTCCGCTTTCTGTTCGAGTTCGGCCTCATAGGCTTCACGCGACTGGTCCTTGGCCTTACGCATTTGCCACTGGCCTGCGAACAGGGCGGATCTGTCGAGGAAACCCACGATTTCCTCGAAGGGGATGTCTTCAGATTGCAGAAGGGCTGATCCAAGAAATGGGGGGTGAATCGATGCTTCGGCTGGGACGACATCCGAGCGGTCCGATGAGACGGGCTGACTGACTTCGGCTCTAGCTGAGGCGTTGCCATCATTCGCGTCCTGAGTCTCTGCGTTGGTGTCAGCTTCGGTATCTCCTCCAAGACTCAGCCCTTCGGGTGTGCCATCCAGAAACCCTTGGCAGTCGTCCCAACGTTGGTCGGCCTTGGCTTTGACATAAGCGTCCATGAAGCGAAGGTCTGTGAATGCATCTCGCCCATAAATCACCTTTCCGTTGTAAACATCGCTGCAATCCTTGTTGACGAAGCGTGGTGTAAGTGCGGCACCACCAAGCACCACAGGAACTGAGATTCCAGCTTCATTAAAGGCCTTGAGATTGTCTTTCATGAACGCCGTTGACTTCACTAGCAGTCCACTCATGGCGATGCAATCGGCCTGATGGTGTTTCTGGGCGTCGATGATGGCCCCAACCTCCTGTTTGATGCCAAGGTTGATGACTTCATAGCCGTTATTGGTAAGGATGATGTCAACAAGGTTCTTACCGATGTCGTGAACATCGCCCTTCACGGTGGCGATCAAGAACTTGGCTTTGGCTGATCGCTGACCTTCACTTTTTTCCATGTATGGCTCCAAGAAAGCCACGGCTGCTTTCATTGTTTCGGCAGACTGCAGAACAAATGGCAGCTGCATCTGCCCTGAACCAAACAACTCACCCACAACCTTCATGCCATCGAGAAGGAATGTGTTGACGATTTCTAGAGGCTGATAGGACTTCAGCCCCAGACGGAGTGCTTCTTCGAGACCAATCCTTTCGCCATCAATAATATGCTGCTTGAGGCGCTCTTCGACGGGCAAGTCGGACAACGATGGTCCCGACGCCCGAGCGTCTTTCGTGCTGACCCCTTCAAAAAGTGTGGTGAGTTCGGTGAGGGGGTCGTAGACGCACACGCCACCCTCAAAGCGTCGCCGGTCGTTGATCAAATCGCGACAAATTTGCTGATGCTCC
>JAYKIX010000044.1:0-12899 GCA_035286005.1 Synechococcus sp.
CCGAGCGTCTTTCGTGCTGACCCCTTCAAAAAGTGTGGTGAGTTCGGTGAGGGGGTCGTAGACGCACACGCCACCCTCAAAGCGTCGCCGGTCGTTGATCAAATCGCGACAAATTTGCTGATGCTCCTCGCTGATCTTCATCAGGGGGAGAATCTTCGCTGGAGACACAATGGCCGCATCCAATCCCGCTTCACAGCAGTCATGAAGGAACACAGAGTTGAGAGTTATCCTTGCGGCAGGTGAGAGGCCAAAGCTCACATTGGAGACACCCAGTACGACGTGTACTCCGGGAAGATCTTCACGAATCCGGCGAATTGCTTCGATCGTTTCGAGACCGTTCCGCCGGTCCTCCTCGATACCTGTTGAGATCGGAAGAGCCAAAGGGTCGTAGAAGATTTCCCGTGCGGGAATCCCGTATTCCACCGCAGCGCGGTACGCCCGTTTTGCAATGGCTAGTTTCTTTTCGGCCGTTCTCGCCATGCCGTCTTCGTCAATGGTGCCAACCACCACTCCAGCGCCATAGCGTTTTGCCAGTTCGAGAACTTTGAAAAAGCGCTCATCACCATCTTCATAGTTGGTGGAGTTGAGGATGCATTTCCCTCCGGCCACCTTGAGGCCTGCCTCCATCTTTTGCCACTCTGTCGAGTCGAGCATTAAAGGCAGATTGATGTTGGTCACAACGCGGGAGACAAGCTCTCGCATATCACGTTCCCCGTCACGACCCACGTAGTCGACATTGACGTCAAGAACATGGGCGTTTTCTTTCACCTGTCCCCTGGCGACGGCCACCAAGCCATCCCAGTCCTCTTCATTGAGCAATTGACGAACCTTCTTTGATCCGCTGGCATTCAGTCGCTCCCCAATGATCAGGAATGAATTGTCTTGTTGGTAGCTCGTGGCTCCATAAATTGATGCCGCCGCTGGCTCATAACTCAAGGAAGGCCGCTCTTGATGGGCTGTGCGAATCTGTCGTTGAGCAGGTTTCAGTTCAGAAGAGAGTTCTGAGAGGGCCTGGATGTGGGCTGGGGTTGTGCCGCAGCAACCTCCGATCACCTGCACTCCGAGGTCTTCCACAAAGTGCATCAACTGCATCTTGAGCTCCATTGGCTGGAGTCGGTAGTGCGCTACTCCTCCAACGTTTTCCGGCAAGCCCGCATTGGGGATGCAGCTCACCACAAATGGAGAGTGTTCTGAGAGATAGCGGATGTGCTCCTTCATCTGCTCAGGGCCCGTTGCACAGTTGAGGCCAAGGACGTCAATCGGGAACGGTTCCAGAATCGCCACCACTGCAGCGATGTCGGATCCCACGAGCATCGTGCCGGTGGTCTCCATGGTGACCGAGACCATCAAGGGTCGACGTTCACCCCTTTTGTCAAAGGCCTCCATGACGCCCTGGAGTGCTGCCTTGATCTGGAGCACGTCCTGGCAGGTTTCAATGATGAACAGATCAACTCCACCCACCAGCAGCCCTTCGGCCTGTTCGCAGTAGGCCTGTTTGAGGGTGTCGAAGTCGATATGCCCCAGGGTGGGCAACTTCGTCGTGGGTCCCATGGACCCAGCGACAAAGCGGGGCTTTTCGTCTGTGCTGTAGGAATCCGCAACCTCGCGTGCTAATTCTGCGGCACGTCGATTGAGTTCAAAAGCTTGATCTTCTAGGCCGTATTCAGCCAGCACAACGCTGGCTGCGCCGAATGTGTCGGTTTCAATGACGTCGCAACCTGCGTCGAGGAAGAGGCGATGCACGCTTTGAACGGCATCCGGCCTGGTTACCACCAAATTCTCGTTGCAGCCTTCGAGCTCTTCACCGCCGAAATCGGCGGCGGTGAGATTCATTTGCTGAAGGGATGTGCCAGTGGCACCGTCAAACACCAAGACTGGCCGGTCGGGTGCGTGCAGACGATCAAGGAAGCGGGAGTTGGTGGAGGTAACCGTTCCTGCTGTCATCTGGGGACCAACCGTCCCGGTCATCCTAAGGATTGGGCTCAGGTGTTCAGGTCAATGCGCGTGACCCAGTGGGCATAGTCGGGCTCTCGGCCTTCGGTAATGGCCACCAGCTTGGTGCGCAAAGCGTCCATCACGGGGCGTTGGTCCGACAGCGGCGTGGCTTCCAGCTGGCGGATTGGCGTGATCTTGGCGGCTGTGCCAGTCAGAAACACTTCATCGGCGATAAACAATTCTGTTTTGTCGACCGGGCGCTCGATCACATCAAGTCCCATGTCTTTCGCGAGTTCAATCACGCTGGCGCGTGTGATGCCCTCAAGGATGTCCTGATCAACGCCAGGGGTAATCAATTGACCATCGCGAACGATGAATAGGTTCATGCCACTGGCTTCAGACACCTTCCCTCGGGTGTTGAGCAGCAGTGCTTCATCAAAGCCGCTCTTGACCGCTTCGGTTTTGGCGAGAGAGCTGGTGATGTAGGCACCACTGATTTTGCCGCGCAATGGCAGTGAGCGGTCCTCCTGACGGGTCCAGCTGCTGATCCTGCAGCTCACCCCCTCGGGCGAAAGGTAATCCCCGAGTTCGAGGCCATAGATCAGGAAATCGGTTTCGATGTTGTGCAGCCGAGGCGCGATCCCCAGATCACTGGTGTAGATGAATGGACGTAGGTAGATCGGCGTCGTGGGCTTGTTGGCCTGCAGCATCGCCGTCAGAGCATTCATCACCGTTGCTTCGCTGAGCTCAGTGAGCAGCAACTTGGCGCTCTGGCTCAGTCGTCGAGCATGGCGATCGGCTCTGAACAGCAGCATCCCCCCCGGTTTGACTGGGTCTGGGATCGCCCGCATGCCTCCGAAGGCCCCTGTTCCGTAGTGCAGGGCATGGGTTGCCACTGAGACCTTGGCCTCCTCAAATGGCACACAGCGGCCTTCAAACCAGGCGAAGGGCAGGAACTGATGCATGGCTGATGCGGCCGATGGCCAAATCTTCTCACCCACACGTGCTGCACTGCCTCCGAGAATGAAGGGATGCACAGACTCAGCAGTCTTCCTGGTGGTGATTTCGGAGATGAGATCGCCCTTGTGGAGCAGCCGCCGGCTGCGGTGTTGTTGCTCACCAGTGCCGTTACGGACATCACCACCCTGGCCAATTGCCTTGACGCCGAGGAGGAGCCCTGGGTCGATTCCATTCGTGCTTTACCGCTCAGCTGTCTGAGTCACCCGGCTCAGGTTGACCACTACCTCACGGAGACGGCCGCACAAGCGCGACTGATCATTGTGCGTTTGCTTGGCGGCCGGGGGCATTGGTCCTATGGGCTTGAGCAACTCCAGCTGTGGCAGCAGCAACAGTCCAATCGAGTGCTGATTGTGCTCGCGGGTACGGCGGATCAAAACGATGCACTTCACCCGCTCAGTTCTGTGGGAACAGAACTCTGCGACCGGTTGGCTGAACTGTTTCGTGAGGGTGGCGTGGCCAACCTCCAGACCGTTTTAGTTGGCCTGAAACAGTTGCTTGACGGGCACTCTCCTGTTGCTTCCTGCCTGGAGAGCCAACCGATCCAGGATCCAGCCCCCTGGGACTGGCAGGACGAGATCGGGGCCCGGGTGGGTGTGGTCCTTTACCGCGCGCAGTTTCAATCGGGTGACCAGGCTCTTGCTGAAGCACTGCTGAAGGCCCTTCGTGCAGAAGGGTTGGTGCCCCGAGCGTTGTGGGTGAGCAGTTTGCGAGACCCTGCAGTGCAGAGCGGTGTGTTGTCTCTGTTTCAGCAACAGGGGGTGGATGCCGTGATTACAGCCACCTCTTTTGCTTCAGTTCAGTTCGCAGAAGCTGGTTTTGGTGCTCCGCTCTGGGATCAGCTCGACCGACCGGTGTTGCAACTGCTCAGTAGCACTCAGCCTCGAGAGGTTTGGAAGGAAGCATGCCGAGGACTTGACCCCCTGGATCTCTCCCTCCAAGTGGTGTTGCCGGAGCTGGACGGACGCATCACCACCCGCATCGGAGGGTTCCGTGAAGTGGAAGCGGCCCATCCGGCCCTGGCGACCGCCGTCTCCAAACTGGTTCCTGATGCCAGTGGTTTGGCCTGGATTGCTTCCCATGCCAGCGCCTGGATCCAACTCCAAAGCGCCCGCCCAGACCAACGCAGAGTGGGCATCGTGGTGGCGAATTATCCCGTTCGCAACGGTCGCCTCGCCAACGGGGTTGGCCTCGACACTCCGGCCAGCCTGCTCAATCTCCTGGAGTGGATGGGCTCCGCGGGTTACGAGCTCGGAGCAGCGGCTTTACCACCGAACCCAACAGAGTTGATGGGGCGTTTGCTGGCTGGTCGCACCAACGACCCAGAAAGCCATCACCTCCCTCCCCATGATTATCTGCCTTTAGAGCTGTATCTGACCTGGTGGCGCTCACTTCCAGCGACAGCCCGAGAGCGCATTGAATCCCGCTGGGGTGCTCCGGAATCGGCCGTTGACCTCGAACCGCAAGGCTTCGCCATCCACGGTCTGACCTTTGGCCATGTCTGCGTACTGGTGCAACCCAGTCGTGGCTATGACCCTGACCAATTGAGTGATCTGCACTCCCCTGACCTTCCCCCACCACATCGTTATTTGGCTCAGTACCTGTGGATGCGTCAGGTCCAAGGCACCCAAATGCTGGTGCACCTGGGTAAACACGGCAGTGCTGAATGGCTTCCTGGCAAGGCGGTTGGACTGAGTCGTGGTTGTGGTCCCGAGTTAGCCCTCGGTCCCATCCCTCACCTCTATCCGTTCATCGTGAATGATCCAGGTGAGGGATCCCAAGCCAAACGGCGAGGCCATGCGGTGATCCTCGATCACCTCACACCACCGCTTGGACGCGCCGGGAGCCATGGTTCCCTTGAGCAGCTCGAAGGTTTGTTGGATGAATATGTTGAAGCCAATCAGCTTGGTGCTGCGCGCGCACCCGAACTCAATGGTCAGTTGCTTCAGTTGCTCACCAAGCTGAACTGGCCTGGTCTGCCTCCTTCGTCATCACCTGGAGTGATTGATGTGGAGCTTTTTGCTTCACCGGAATGGACTCAGTGTCTCGACGAGGTGGAGGCCTACCTCTGCGAACTCAAAGAAGCTCAGATCCGCACTGGCCTGCATCGGCTTGGTGTGTCTCCTGAGCCGAACGCCATGGTGGAGTTGCTGTTAGCCATCAGCAGGGCTCCAAGCGCGGAGACACCAGGTTTGACCCAGCGGTTCTCTCAACTGTTGGATCTGGAGCTTGACCCATGGTGTGATGAGGATGGGGCCCCCTTGTCGGAGCGTGATCAGCAGCGGTTGAAGCCCTGGATTTCAGGGTCCGTGCGACGGGTGGCAGATGCAGTGGCCTGGCTGGATTCGCAGGCCAGCCTTGTGATCCGCAACCTCTTAGGTCTCGATCCTGACGACGGTGAAGGCTCACTGCATCCCATCCTTGGCTCCTGGCAAGACGACAACAATGACCCTGCTTTGCTTTGGTTGCGTGACAACCTGATCCCCAGGCTTCAATCTTGCGCGGAACAGGAAAGAAAAGCTTGTTTGAGGGCCCTCCAAGGCCGTCGCTTGGCGAGTGGCCCCTCAGGGGCTCCAACCCGTGGTCGGCCCGATGTGTTGCCGACCGGCAGGAACTTCTATTCCGTCGATTTACGGGGACTTCCCACAGAGGCGGCGTGGGATCTGGGCCGTCGGAGTGCCGAACGGTTGCTCGATCTCTATCTGCTGGAGGAGGGTGAACCGCTCCGTCATTTGGCGCTTTCGGTTTGGGGTACCGCCACCATGCGCAATGGCGGCGAGGATGTTGCTCAGCTGCTTGCGCTGCTCGGGGTGCGGCCTGTCTGGGATGGTCCCACCCGGCGGATGATTGATCTGGAGGTGATCCCCCTTGCGCTCCTAGGCCGTCCCCGCGTCGATGTGACCCTGCGGATTTCTGGCTTATTCCGAGATGCATTCCCACAACTGATCACTTGGGTCAGCCGGGCCCAGGCAATGGTGGCTTCACTCGACGAACCCCAGGGGATGAATCCTCTCGCTGCTCTGTGTCGTGATGCAGGGCCCCTGCCTCGCATCTTTGGATCAGCTCCTGGGGCCTATGGCGCTGGGCTGCAGGCGCTGATTGATTCTGGCCAATGGAACGACCGTGGCGACTTGGGTGAGGCCTATTTGGAGTGGAGTCAATGGAGTTACGACGGTGCTGGCAACCCCACCCGTGATCGTGAGGGCTTGGAGCGCAGTCTTCGCTCTGTGCAGGTCGTGCTTCACAACCAGGACAATCGCGAGCACGATCTTCTTGATTCAGATGACTACTACCAATTTCATGGAGGTCTCGCAGCTGCTGTCTCCCATCTCACTGGCAAGAGCCCCAATCTCTGGTTCGGCGATCACTCCCGCAGGGAACGGGTGCGTATCCATCGGCTGGACAAGGAAATCGACAAGGTGATGCGCAGTCGCCTGCTCAATCCCCGTTGGATAAACGGGATGCAACAGCACGGCTACAAGGGTGCCTTTGAAATGGCCGCAAGCCTGGACTATCTGTTCGCCTACGACGCGGCCAGCGGGGTGGTTCCGGATTGGTGTTATCGGGACATTCAGGATTGCTGGCTTGAGGATGCCAAGACTCTCTCCTTCCTCATGGAGCACAACCCCTGGGCGCTTCGCGACATGGCGGAGCGTCTTCTTGAAGCATCGAACCGAGGTCTTTGGACAACAGCGGATGCCAATCGCTTGCAAAGCCTGAAGGACCTCGTTCTCCAGGCTGAAACGGCCGTGGAGAACGGATCCTTCAGCTGATCACTTGTTCAGGTTCCGCACCATCGTGCGGAAGGGATCGATCGAGCCAGGCTTCGCAGACGTGCTGGTGATCGTTGGCTCGTCGCTCTTGGGAGTGTCCTTCAGCTCTGCTTTTCGAGCTACGGGGGCAGCATCGGGTGCTGCAGGGGTGTTGGTACCACTGATGGCACTTCCCTTCAGACGCTGTTGCAGCTCCTGCTTCGTCATTGATTCCGCGAAGGTCTTCTTCACGGGTTTCGGCACACCACCTGTCACCGAGGCAACCTTTTCTGATTTGGTGATGCCGCCCAGTCCGTCCGACTTGGCCTCCACCTTGAGATCCATGGCATCGACTTCGGTGATCAGCTCTTTCCCACCGGGATTGTCTGCCGTACCTGGGAAGGTGCGACGGATGGTCTTGGCTTCCCTCATGTAATTGCGATCTCCGAGGGAGGAGGAGGTGTCGCTGTCGAGGAAAAAGGAATCGTCTTTTTTCTCAGCCTTCGGCTTTTGCTGAGGGGTCGATCCGGAATCCTTGGAGCCCGAATTCAGCAGACGATCAAAGAAGCCCATGCCTGGGGAGTCAGGTTCTTAAGCGAACTTAGCGGCCTTTGAGGTCAAGTCCGTGGGTGTCTGTTCCACACGTACGCAAAAGGCCAAGGTTCTTCAATTGCCGATCGATGGCCTCGCAGACCATCGGGGATGGACGCCAGGTCTCCTGCATTTCATAGTCGTACCAGGCTTCGCCGCCGTCGATTCCAATTTCAGCCGCCGCAGTGATGAGTTGCTCGTGACCTAGTCGGTAACGAGCCGGGTGAGCGAGGATCGCGAGTCCTCCGGCAGCGTGAATGGCACCCACCACAGCATCTGCTCTCAGGGGTTCGCCGACCGCTGCATCACCCTGGTTGTAAGGCTGAAGAGCTTGGTGCCCGTACTCGAAATCAAGGGCCAAGACGTGTACCAAACAACCTTTAAGGAGGCAGCTGATCTCCATCCCTGTCCAGAGCGTGGGCACAGGCGTGCCTAGTTCTCGTTGTCCATCGAGCCAGGCGGCGATCGGAAGGAACGCGGCTGTGCTGTGGTGGTCGGTGACCGCTAGGTGACGAAGTCCCAAGTGTTGGGCTTGTTGAATCAAGGCCAATGGCTTGAGGCTTCCGTCGCTGCACTGCGTGTGGCAGTGAAAGTTCAGCCCACTGGGACAACTGTCAGGGCCAACACTGTTGAGCACAGCCCGTAAAGCGGGGCGTTGATCGAGCATGGAGTCATCCATTGGCTGCCGCTTCCTGTCGAAGCCGTCTCCATCGCGCATAGAACTGGATCGACGCAGCCATGAACACAACAAGCGCCACCATGAACCAGGTGGCTGCACCTGTGGGGAATTGATTTTTGAACACCACCAGCATCACCACAATCACCAGCAGGAGGGTGGGTAGTTCATTCAATGCCCGCAGTTGGCGGCCATTCCACCGGCATTCACCACGCTGAAGTTGTCCCATCAGGCGATAGCAGAACCAGTGATAGGCCAGCAGTGCTGCAACAAAGCCGAGCTTGGCGTGCATCCAACCTTGCTGTAGCCAGGTGGGTTGGGTGATCAGCAGACCTACAGCCATGCTCACGGCCACCACCATGCCTGGCGTGGTGATGATGTTGGCGAGTCGTTTCTCCATCAGCGCGTACTGCTGCTTGAAGGGCCCTTGCAGCTCCGCGGCCAGTTCCTCAGCTTCGACGTGATAGATGAACAGCCTCACCAAATAGAACAGGCCCGCAAACCAGACAACCACCCCCACGATGTGCAGGGTTTTGAACCACAGGTAGGCCTCAGGGGGCAAGGTCATGGCGGTGTCGATAACGCCTCGACCATAGGGACCACTCAGCTCAGCCCGTCAAGAAACTGTGATGCCCGTTGTTGATGGGCGCGCAGCGTCTCAGGGGCCATCCGATCCAGGTTGCGCGCCATCATCGCCAACCGGTACTGACCCCTGAAAAAGTCCTGGTGGCGATGGATAAAGGTCCAGAACAATCCATCCCAGATTTCACTCCAGTCGCCTTTCGGATAGTCCGACATCTTGCGGACGTAGTTCGAACCGGAGAGGTACGGCTTGGTGGTGAACACGCCGCCATCTGCAAACTGACTCATGCCATACACATTCGGCACCATGACCCAGTCGTACGCATCCACAAACAGATCCATAAACCATTGATAGACCCGATCGGGATGGAAACCGCAGAGCAGCATCATGTTGCCGAGCAACATCAACCGTTCAATGTGATGACACCAACCTGTGTCGAGCGCATGCCGTATGGCGTCATCGATGGGTGGAAGGCCGGTGGTTCCCGTATAGAAGGCCTCAGGAATTGGCCTGTTTTCGAACTCCCAGAAATTCCTACATCGCATGGATCGGCCATGGCGGCGGTACATCGCTGCCATGAACTCCCTCCATCCGATGATTTGTCGCACAAATCCTTCGAGTGAGTTGAGAGGAATCTGGTTCGCCTCTCCTGCTTCCAAGGCTCGGTTGAGAACCTGCAGGGGTGTGAGCAATCCGATGTTCAGCATCGGCGTGAGCACGCCGTGCCACATCACCCTGTGGTGTCGGCTGATGGCGTCTTCGAAATCGCCAAAGCGGTCAAACCGCTCTTGTAGAAACTGGTCCAGCCAGGCTGCCGCCTGCTCGTGGTCTACCGGATAGTGGAACGGTTCTCCAGACCCAATCAGCGGCAAGCCTTCGTTTTCGAGATCACATAAGGCTTGATCGGTGGAAACTCCGGCTGCACAGCGGGGCTCAGAGGGCACATGAATTCCCTTTGGGAGCTTCTTGCGGTTGTCTGCATCGAAGCTCCATTGACCTCCCAGGGGCCCGCCATCGGCTGAGAGCAATACGCCCATGCGTTTGCGTTGCATCTCATAGAAGCGGGCCATAAAGGGCTTACGTCCACTGCTGAAGTGCTCCTCAAGAACCTCCGGCGGCGTGAGCAACAACGGTGTGGTGCTGATGACCATCTCACCACCCAGATCAGTGATCGTGCGGCTGAGGCGTCGTTCCAGCAGGTCGTCCACAGGGTCCGCCAGGTGGAACGAGCGATAGCCCTGATCCCATAGATGGCGCAGGTGCTCTTCAGTGTTGGCAGCCTGGTGGTGGTACTGCACCCAGATCTCAAATCCTTGGCTCTCCAGGCGTGTCGCATAGGCCTGCATCGCTAATCGATGCAGCAGGGCCCGCTGTCGATGCACACGCCCTGGCCACTGGGGATCCGTTCCAAAAAACAGGGGATCCTCAATGAGCACGACAGCCCGACCGGCCTCCAAGGCGGGATGTTCAGCAAACAGCTGATGCGGGTAGATGAGGGTCAGCTCCATCGATACGACCTCAGACCTTGGCCCTTGTTCAGGACACGTATCGACAAAGGCGCTGGCCAAGGGCTCGGGCATAACCACGGTCCACGAGCCCGGCCTGGGGGCTGAGCACACCAGCGCGGCAATCCATCACCACTTTTTCGCGATGCCCTTGCTGGTCCTCAAGCTTCAGCACCAGTTGCCAGTGATTTTTGGCGCTGCGGGTAATGCCGTCGGCACAGACAGGTCCAGTGCAGAGTCCAGGCGACGCTTGCACTGGACCTGCGCTGGTCAGTACGAGAAGAAACAGCGTTAACGCGCAGACAAGTCGCCACGCACGATCAGCCGTTCTCGAGATCTGAGGGAGGCGCAAGCGAATCGGCTTCTGATTCATCAGGGTGAAAGTAATCCCTGATCTGCAGGGCGAGGGACGGACCGACCCCGGGTGCAGCGCCCAACTGCTCAACGCTGGCCAGCTGGATGGCATCGATGGAATGAAAGTGGGCCAGCAGATCGCGTATGCGTTTCGGTCCGAGTCCTGGGATGTCGGAGAGGCGAGAGCGTTTCATGCGCTCTCCACGTTGTTGGCGGTGAAAGCTCACGGCAAAGCGATGAGCTTCATCCCGCAGCCTGCGTAGTAAGCCCACCCCGAGTTGGTCGGGTTCGCTGTCGAGAGGCTCACTTTCTCCCGGAAGAAAAATTTCTTCGCGCTGCTTGGCCAGGGAGCAGACGTTCAGGTCTTCATGGAGATCCATTTCGCGCAGGGCCTCCATCACGGCAGATAGCTGCCCTTTACCGCCGTCGATCATCACCACATCAGGCCAATCGTTCAAACCATCGGTTTGCAGCGCACTGCCCCCTTTGTGGCGAAGCGCTCCAAGATCGGCACCTTCCGCTTTGACCCGAGCCCAGCGACGAAAGCGTCGACGCATGATTTCAGCCATGGCCATGAAGTCGTCGCTGTGGCCGGCCCGGATGCTTGCACTGCGAATCTTGTATTTGCGGTAGTGCTGTTTGGCGGGTAAGCCATCGATGAAGACCACCTGCGAGGCAACCGCATCACTGCCCTGGATGTGGCTGATGTCGTATCCCTCGATGCGACGCGGTGGCCGGGGCAATTCCAACAGCTGAGCCAGATCTTCGGTTGCCAGGGCCTGTTGTTCCTGTCCCTGTTGAGCCCTGAGCAGTTCGAACTCTGCGTTGCGCTGCACCAGCTCAATCAAGTCTGCCTTCTGGCTGCGCTGAGGACATTCGATCACCACCCGCCGTTCCCGTTGTTCCCCAAGCCATTCCTCCATCAACGTTTGTTGCGGCAATGAATATTGCACCAGCAATTTCGGCGGCACTTCCACCGCATCCACCTGGCTGTAGTGCTCTTCAATCACCCGCTGCAGAATTTGCCCAGGGGCCAGTCCGACAGCATCCGCGGTGAAGCCAAGTCGACCCACGAGCTTTCCCGCCCGCATCTGAAACAACTGCACAGCAGCGACGCGTTCATCACAGGCCAGGGCCAGCACATCCCTGCTCACCGATGAGTCCGGCAGGCTCATTTTTTGATCTGCAGTGAGCTGATCGAGGCCCTGAAGTTGATCCCGCACCCTGGCGGCGGCTTCGAAATCAAGCCGCTCGGCATAGCGCTCCATTTGCTCTGTCAGCAGGGACTGGAGTTCGTCGCTCCGTCCCTGAAACACCATCGCCACTTTGCGGAGGGTGCGGTGGTAGTCCTCCGAACTGATTTGTTCCTGACAAACCCCTGGGCAACGGCCGATCGCATGGTTGAGGCAGGTTCGATCCGCATAAAGCGGCCTCGGGCGCTGGCGAAGCGGAAAGACTCTCTTCACCAAAAACAGGGTTCGTCGCAGCAGCCCTACATCCACGTAGGGCCCATAGAAGCGATCAAGCGGGCTCCGGAACCGGCGACGGCGGGTAATGAAAATCCGCGGATACGCTTCACTCCAGGTGATGCAGAGATAGGGATATTTCTTGTCGTCCTTCAGCAACACATTGAAGTGAGGCTGATGGTTCTTGATCAGATTGGACTCAAGAACCAACGCCTCGGCTTCGCTGTCGGTGACGATGAATTCGATTTCGCACACCTGACGTGTCATCAGGCGGATGCGCGGTGAAAGGTCGTGGCGGCTGCGGAAATAGCTCCGCACACGACTTCTCAGCGTTTTGGATTTGCCCACATAAAGAATCCTGTCCTCCCGATCCCGCATCAGATAGCAGCCGGGTTCGGGAGGAATTTCCTTCAGGCGTCTTTCCAGCCGATCTGGCTGGGTCAGAAGCGGTTCAGACGCAGCATTCGGCGCCAAGGGGGCCTCAGCCTCCGTAATTCCAACCGGTGTCGGCCAGGTTCAGGGCCTCACCGTCTTGATGAAGGGTGGCTGATTTCACCTCACCCACAAACACGCTGTGATCTCCGTGGGCGATGCATCCCACCACCGCACACTCCACTCCGCCGATGGCGTCCTTCAGGAGCGGCAAGCCGAGGGGCCCTTCGCTGTACGGAGCCGATTCAAAGCGACCGCCCACCCCAGCCTGAGGCTTGAAAAACACAGCAGACAGATTTTTTTGGTCTGCGCGCAACATGTTCAGTGAAAACTGACCTGTGCGTTCGATCATCCCGTGACTGGTGCTGTCACTTCGCACCGCCATCACCACGAGAGGAGGCTCGAAGGATCCCTGGGTCACCCAACTGGCGGTGAAGCCGTTCACCTGGTCCCCTTCGCGCACGCCGCAAATGAACAGCCCATGGGGGATCTTGCGCAGGAGCACTTTTTTGGCTTCAGCGTCGAGGCTCATGGTCTGGAAGTCGGCAATGGCGGAAATCTAGTCAGAGGACGCTGCATAGGATCCAT
>JAYKIX010000045.1:0-7639 GCA_035286005.1 Synechococcus sp.
GCGGCGTGGGACAAAAGATGAGGATCATGTTCGCCCTCTGGACCGTCTGCTCCCTGGCCTCCCTTGCCCTGCCAGGCATGAGCGGATTCGTGAGCGAATTGATGGTGTTTGCGGGCTTTGCCACCGACGAGGCCTACAGCCTCACCTTCCGAATCGTGATCAGCGGTCTAGCCGCCATTGGCGTGATCCTGACGCCGATTTACCTGTTGTCGATGCTGCGGGAGATTTTCTTCGGCAAAGAAAACAGCGAGCTGGTCTCCCACACCAACCTGGTGGATGCGGAGCCCCGCGAGGTGTATGTGATCGGCTGCCTGCTGGTGCCGATCATCGGCATCGGGCTCTACCCACGACTGATGACCGATAGCTACCGCAGCTCGATCGAAGCGTTGGTGACCAGGGATGTCGTGGCCATGGAACGCATCAGTCAACCCACAGCACCACTGCTCCGCAGTGTGCCGCTCACGCCAGCGGTGCTTCAGGCCCCAGCGGTTCCTCAGGGCTGACGCGTAACGAACTTCGTCTGTTCAGGCGTCTGAACAGACGACGGGAGCCATCGCCCGTACCTTTCAAACGCGAGTGATTCCCGTTATGCGTCAGATCAACTTCGGCCTGATCTTCGCCTTCGGATTGGCCATGGTGTTTTTCACCCTGGAGAACACCATGGCCACAACGGTGCATATCCTTCCGGGCCTGCAATACACACTTCCACTCGCGGCACTTCTGCTTGTGGCTTCAGGCATTGGAGCGATTTCAGCCTGGTTCTTCGCCGCCTGGAGCGGGATGCTCAACACCGTGGAGACCCTCGGGAAAGAGGAGGAGATGGAGGCCCAGCAAGTGCGCATCCAGGAGCTGGAAACCGATCTCAACCGCTACCGATCAACTGTTGAGACCCAGCTCGGTCTCCTCCCTTCAGCCAAGATCTCCTCTGACGAAGATCACGACGCAGAAATCGACCATCTGGATGTGACGGCCTCCTGATCTGGCACCAGACCCGAGAGGCCGATACCTTGCGAACAAACTGCAGGTAACGGTGTCCGAGATCAGCCGAATTCAGCGAGCTGATGCCGGAGCACGACTCGCCATCCGCCTGCTCCAGGATGCCGCTCAACGTGGCGATCTCGATCCTTGGGATGTGGATGTGATCGCTGTGGTGGATGGCTTCCTCGACCAACTCCGCCAACGCATTGACGTGCCACGGCAGGTGCAGACAGTCCTAGAAGGTCGAGGTGGCAGCTATGAACGCGACCTTGCTGACAGCAGTGAAGCCTTTCTTGCTGCCTCCGTGCTGGTAGGCCTCAAGGCGGAAATTCTGGAAGCCCAGACATTCCTTCCCGAACCAGTGCTCGAAGAGGGATTTGAGCCCGAGCTGGGCGATCAGGGCTGGCTGGATCCCGCCTTCAACTTGCCCAGGCGACCAGAGCGCCATCTTGAGCGCAGGCCTGTCGCACCGCCTCCGCTGCGCAGACCGGTCACCCTCGGCGAGCTGATCGATCAGCTCGAATCGATTGCCGAGCAGCTGGAAACCGACGAACTCGAAATGCGTCGGCGTCAGAAGAAAAAGCGATTGAGCAACCGGGAAGCGATTGCTCAGGTGGCAGCTCTGGCCCACCGCGAGAAATTGCCAGAGACCACAGCAGCGCTCGGAATTTTCCTCCAGAACTGGGAAGACGTTCTCCATTGGACTGACTTTGACCAGTTGGTGCAGCGGTGGTGTGAAGTGGCTCCGGTGGATCTCGACACCGATCGCGTGGGGGTGTTCTGGGCCCTGCTGTTTCTCTCCTCGCAAGGGCAGGTGGAGCTGCAGCAAGAAGGATCACTCCATGGCCCCTTGCAGTTGAAACGCCTCCTCGCTCCGGGCGATATGGCCCAACTCCCCATTACCAGACTGGACGTGCCAGCTGTTGTGCCGGCCGGAGAAGCGGTTGCCGCGTGATCTGACCCTTATGTTGACCTATCGATCTGAGGCCTGAAGCGTCCATGAAGGCGATGATCCTGGCGGCCGGCAAGGGAACGCGGGTCCAGCCGATCACGCACGTGATCCCCAAGCCGATGATTCCGATCCTGCAGAAGCCGGTGATGGAATTTCTGCTGGAGTTGCTCAAGGAGCATGGCTTCAAAGAGGTCATGGTGAATGTCTCCCACCTCGCCGAAGAGATCGAAAACTATTTCAGGGATGGCCAGCGATTTGGCGTGGAAATCGCTTATAGCTTCGAGGGCCGCATCGAAGATGGTGAATTGATCGGTGATGCCCTCGGCTCCGCCGGTGGGCTGAAAAAGATCCAAGACTTCCAGCCTTTCTTTGACGACACCTTTGTGGTGCTCTGCGGGGATGCACTCATTGATCTCGACCTCAGTGAGGCGGTGCGTCGCCACCGGGAGAAGGGTGCGATCGCCAGCATCGTGACCAAACGGGTCCCCCGCGATCAGGTGAGCAGCTACGGCGTGGTAGTCACCGATGAAGCAGGCCTGATCAGCGCCTTCCAGGAAAAGCCCAGCGTTGACGAAGCGTTGAGCGACACCATCAACACCGGTATCTACATCTTCGAGCCAGAAATTTTCGACCACATCCCCTCTGGCAAAGCCTTCGACATCGGCTCTGATTTATTCCCAACACTGGTGACGCAAGGGGCACCGTTTTATGCCCTGCCGATGGACTTCGAATGGGTCGACATCGGCAAAGTCCCCGACTACTGGCAGGCGATCCGCAGCGTGCTTCTGGGAGAGGTGCGGCAGGTGGGCATCCCAGGCAAGGAGGTGCGTCCAGGGGTCTACACCGGCCTCAACGTGGCCGCCAACTGGGACAAGATCAACGTGCAGGGCCCGATCTATGTGGGCGGCATGACCAAAATCGAAGACGGAGCCACCTTGATCGGCCCCTCGATGATCGGCCCAAGCTGCTCAATCTGCGAAGGAGCGGTGATCGACAACTCGATCATCTTTGACTACTCCCGCATTGGCCCCGGCGTTCAGCTGGTGGAGAAACTGGTGTTTGGTCGCTACTGCGTCGGCAAAAACGGAGACCATTTCGACCTCCAGGAGGCAGCGCTCGACTGGCTGATTACCGATGCTCGAAGGGCTGATCTGATCGAGCCTTCTCCTCAACAAAAAGCGATGGCCGAACTGCTTGGCACTGAGCTCACACCGACACCAGCGGGGTAACCATCGCCTGGTCGAGGATCTGAGGAATCCGATCCTCCGCTCGAATCGCCATGAGATGCACGCCTTGGGCCACACCGAGATAGCGGCTGACTTGTTCTGCTGCAATCCTGATGCCCTCGGCAGCCGGATCAGATGCTCCCTCTAAACGGGCAATCAAAGCTTCAGGGATGCAAGCCCCAGGCACCATGCGGTTGATGAAGCGGGCATTCCTGGCCGACTTGAGCAAGAACACTCCGGCGAGGACCGGTAACTCGAGTGGAGCTGCTACCTGGGCGCAGAACCGCTCCAACACCGCAGCATCCATCACCATCTGGGTTTGAAGGAAGCGGGCACCAGCAGCTCGCTTGCGCTCCAAGCGCCGCAACAAGCCGCTCTGACTGGGGCAATGGGGATCGGCAGCTGCCCCAGCGAACAGTGCCGTCGGCCCATCCGGGAGCTTGCCCGTCACCGGGTCTTCCCCACGGTTGAAAGCCTCCACCTGCTGCAACAGGCGCACCGACTCAAGCTCATTGACCGGTCGGGCTTCCGGCTGATCACCCGCACGCACAGGGTCACCGGTGAGGCAAAGCAGATTGCGGATGCCAAGGGCATGGGCACCGAGCAGATCCGCCTGAAGGCTGATGCGATTGCGATCGCGGCAGGCCATCTGCAAGACAGGTTCCAATCCTGCGTCGAGCAACAGCTTGCAGACCGCCAGGCTGCTCATCCGCATTACCGCCCGACTGCCATCGGTGACATTGATGGCATGCACCCGGCCGCGCAGCGCCTCAGCCATGGCCAGGGTGTGACTGACATCGCCACCCCGGGGAGGCATCACCTCCGCCGTAATCGTTGGCTGTCCGGCTGCCAAGTTGCGCTGCAGCGCCGAGCTTGTCATCCCTTCATGCGATCTTCCACCGGCCACTATGGGCGATCGGGATCACAGCAGAAGAACCTGCCTAGGATGGGCGGATGATGGGGAGGCTTCGACGATGAGCAACGGTGGAACCCCAGGCTCCATGAGCGTTGCTCTCTCGGCCCGTGAACTGGAAATTATTCAACTGGTCGCTGAAGGCCTGACCAACCAGGAGATCGCAGAACGGCTCACAATCAGCAAGCGCACGGTGGATAACCATGTGAGCAATGTCTTCACCAAAACAGGGTCCAAGAACAGGGTTGCCCTTCTGAATTGGGCCATGGATCACGGCAAGATCTGCCGTGATGGCTTTAACTGCTGCGTTTTGCCTGAGGACGAGAACGACGCTTCCTAACCACTTGTGCAGATGGGCTGGGCATGGGGATCACCGAGCAGCTGTCTAGAGACAGCTCAAAAAGGCCTGCATAGGCTTCACATGCGTCCATATCCCCTCCCATGAAACGGAAGATGCCGTCGTTGTCATAGAGGCCGTACATGGCATCTCTCCCGCAATCAGGGAGGCCTGCCTAGAAGGACAAGGCACCCAATTGGCTTTACCTGCCAAATCTAAAGCAAATCAAAAGAACGCTTCAAGGTGTCGGGCCATTGCGCCAACGGCTGGCTCGCCAGAGCGGCATTGCTCCAACGGTTATCGCCCGTGATTTCTCTCCCGCACCAGGATGGAATCTCCAGGGCAACGTCCAAAACCGGCAACTCCACTTCGGCGAGCACCAAGGGGGCATTCTCCCCAGCGAAGCAGTCCACAACCCAGTCACCACCGTCAAGATTCAGCGTGTAACGGGTTTTGCTCAGACGATGGGGAGCCAGCCGCCAAAGCGCCTCTGCATCCTCCAGCGGCACGGAGTATTCGAACTCATGGCGTGCATAACCTTCAGCAGGGGCCTTCAAGGTCAACCAAGCCCCCTGCTCCTCCTGAATACGAAGCCTCACGGTGATCCCCTGCTCCGAACGAGCGAGATATCCCTGTCGCAAGGATTGGGGGCCACCGGCCAAGGCACGCCACTGTTCCGAGCGCACCAAAAAGCGCCGTTCAATTTCCAGGGCCATGGGACACGTCAGTTAGGGGAAGGGACCGAGGCCACCAAACTGCCTGCCCAGTGGAGCTTCTGAGCCAAGGTGCGGTAATAGGAGGGGCGTTGTTCCAGCTGCAGCATCAGGGCATGGTGAGGCGCGCGCTGCACCACACAACACTCACCCGGCTCAAGCACGGTGCCTGCAACGCCGTCCTTCCAGAGCTTCACCGGCTGCTCCCCCTCGCCTAGCGGCCAGATCATCAGACGCGACCGGGGAGGCACCACCACAGGCCTGCTGGACAAACTCATGGGGCATATGGGGCTCACAATGATGGCGTCAATCCCTGGGTGGAGGATGGGCCCTCCGGAGGCCATCGCATAACCAGTGGAGCCTGTGGGCGTTGCCAGGATCAAGCCGTCACCCCGCACCTGATCCACCACTTCGCCATCGATTTCCAACTCCAACATGCAAGTGGGCGCGAGATCTTCGCGATGGGGACGCACATACAAGTCATTGAGAGCCCAATGCTGCTCAGGCCCTGCATCCGGCACACCCTGCCCCTGCTTGAGAGCACAACGGAGATCACGGCCATGGTGCACCGATGCTTGCAGCATCATCCGCCTCTCCACAGCGAAGTGATCATCCAGCAGGCGACGCCAGAGATCTCCCGCCCCAAGCAGGGAGGGATCATGGGTCAGAAAACCGAGATGCCCGCCCACGTTGAAACAGAGGATCGGCACCTCATGCACGGCGAGATGCCGGGCGGCGCCCAACACAGTGCCATCCCCACCGAGAACCACGGCTAAATCAGGGAGCTCTGCCTCCGTTGCCAGCAAACCTGGGTAAGGATCAGCCCGCTGACCGCTCATCGCCAATGTGACGTGCGAACCCAACGCAGCCAATTCTTTGGCGCAGCGCTTGGCTTCACGAAGTGCCACCGGGCTGTCTGCCCTGTAAATCAACCAGACCCGATCAAGGCGCATGGAGGGAAAGGCGCCGGAACGATTACCAGCGCAACAGGTTGAAGCGTTCCATATCCACTGTGACGCGGTTGCGATACAGCGACAGCAAAATCGCCAAACCCACAGCAGCCTCCGCTGCAGCCACGGTGATCACAAACACAGCAAACACCTGACCGCGGATCAGATCTCCATCGACGTAGGCGGAAAAGGCCATCAAGTTGATGTTCACAGCATTGAGCATTAGCTCGATGCTCATCAGCACACGCACCGCATTGCGGCTGTTGATCAAACCCCAGACACCTGTGCAGAACAGGACCGCTGCCAGAAGCAAGTAGGCCTCCAAAGGAACGGAACCGTTCAGCAACTCAGACATGGCGTTGTGACAGCAGAGAGAAGGAGAAAGGGAAAAAACCTGATCAAGCCGGGGGATTGTCGACCAGCAACGGGGTGCGGGCCTTCTCAATCAGACCTTGGTCAGCGGCCTGACCAGTGCCCAAATCAGTGGACTGCACATCACGGCGTGCCAAAACAATGGCACCAATCATGGCCATCAACAGCAACACGGATGCCAGCTCAAAGGGGAGCAGATAATCCGTGAACAGGTGCTCGCCGATCCGGACCGTAGCCCCTTCTCCGACGGCCTCTGGACCAGGCGTAGCCCAAGGAGTGGTGACGGCCACTCGCACCAATAGGGCCAATAAACCGGCACAGACGCCACCGGAAACCAACCGCCGCGTTTGAAGTCCCTGGATCGGCGCGAGATCCTCACGCTTGTTAACGAGCATGATCGCGAACAAGATCAACACGTTCACAGCACCGACATACACCAGCACCTGGGCAGCCGCCACAAAACTCGCATTGAGCAGCAGGTAAAGACCTGCCACTGCCATGAAGACACCGCCTAACAGGAACGCGGAATAGACGATGTTGCTCAACAGCACAACGCCGAGTGCACCGATCGCCACGACGGCCCCGAGCACTAAGAAACAGATGAGCTGGGTGGACGCAGCAATGGTCATCCCGCGTTCTCCTTCTTGCTGGGGGCAGACCCAGAGGATTCTCCACCATCCGCAGCCGGCTTGGGCAGGGTCGCCAGCACCTGATCCGGCAATTGGCCCGCACGGGGGCGATCCGCAGGAACTCCATGGGGATCCATTTCACCCGCTGGGAGATAGGCGAGCTCACGCAGAGGCTGCACCGAAGGATCCGTCGTAACGCTGGTCGGAAGGCGCCCCAGAGCCACGTTGTCGAAGTTGAGACTGTGTCGATCGAAAGCAGCCAGCTCGTACTCCTCCGTCATCGAAAGGCAATTAGTGGGGCAGTACTCCACGCAGTTGCCACAGAAAATGCAGACTCCGAAGTCGATGGAGTAATTGCGTAGCTCCTTCTTCTTCGTGGCCTTGTTCATCACCCAATCGACCACCGGCAGGTTGATGGGGCAGACACGGACGCACACCTCGCAGGCGATGCACTTATCGAACTCGTAGTGAATTCGTCCTCGGTAGCGCTCCGAAGGGATCAGTTTTTCGTAGGGATACTGCACCGTCACAGGACGGCGCTTCATGTGATCAAAGGTGACCGCAAGTCC
>JAYKIX010000046.1:0-2743 GCA_035286005.1 Synechococcus sp.
ACACCTCAAGCCGACCTCCCATGCGCTGCACCTTGAGCACATGGCCTGGCTTCACCTGATGCACCCCTTCAAAGGCGGTCGTGCCCGGCACCATCGTTTGCATCAGCTGATGGAACAGACCTTCAGAGGTGAAGCGTCGTTCCACTGCCGGATGGGCAAAGAGCACCTTCAATTCAGAGCCAAACACCAAGCCCTGGGGCGTCATCGCCCAGTACTGAGGCTTAACGCCAAAGCGATCGCGCACCAAATACAAACAGTCGTGGGCTCGATCAAACAGGGCAAAAGCAAATTCCCCGCGCAGTAAGGGCAAGGTCGCCTCAAGACCCTGGCGCTGATAGAGACGCAACAGGATCTCGGAATCACTTTTGGAGCTGAAACGCACCCCTTGGGCCGTGAGGTCGGCGCGAATGCGCTGAAAGTCATAAAACTCGCCGTTATGCGCCATCAACACTTCACCGCCATCGGTGAGAAAGGGCTGACGGGCTCGCGACTCGTTCAGATCAATGATCGAAAGGCGTGCATGGCAAAACCCCACGCCCGCATCATCGATCGTTTCGACGCCAAATCCATCGGGGCCTCGATGGACCTGGATCGCCGCCATGTTGACCAACAACTGCGGATCAACAGCCCGCTGCGGGTCAGCATTGAAGACACCACCGATTCCACACATAAGCCTGTCTCAAACAACATCCATGACCCGTTCGGCCCGGTCCACCATGCAGGTGAGCAGGGCCATACGGAGAAACACCGCACCCCGGGCCTGACTGAAATACCAGTTGTGGGGGGTGTCATCCATACAGGTGCTGAGTTCAGCTCCCCGCGCCAGGGGATGGAGAACAATCGACCCTGGTTTGTAAGGCAAATCTTTGGTGAGCCTGAACTGATCACCATGCACTTCGAAGCTGTCACCCACCCAGGCAATCGCATTGATGTAGGTGACATCCAGACCGGGCAACTCCGCTAGCAGATCGGTGCTGATGCGCACCTTCAAGGCCGCCTCATGCAACTCCTCCCGCTGACCGGGATCAAATAGCGACGCTTCAGGATTGGCTTCCGGGGCGTGGATCACCACCACTTCCTCCACCATCTGCGGAAACTTGGCCAGGATCCGCAGCAGTGAGCGCACCGTGCGCATCCGCGCTGGCACTCCGATCACACCGATACGAATCCGTTGTTCCGGTGCCACCTGCTGCTTAGCAAGAGCTGGGCGCCACTTGAGGATCGTGAACAGATCCGCCATCGCCTGGGTGGGATGTTCATCGATGCCATTGCCGGCGTTGATGATCGGAATCCGCAACGTCTGCGACATCGCATACACAGCTCCAGCATCGCCGTCACGCAGCACAACGCAGTCGCCGTAGTTGTTGAACATGTGGGCGACATCTTCTAAAGACTCGCCTTTGGCAATCCCTGTCGTGGCGCGGTCAGTGATATTGATCGAGGTGCCACCGAGGCGATGCCAGGCACTGTCGAACGACAGACGCGTGCGTGTGCTGGGTTCGTAGAAGGCATTGATCAGGATCTTGCCCCGCAGCGGAACGCTGTGGGTGATGTAACGCCCTGGGTTGCTTTCGTACTTCGCCGCCAACCGAAACAACTGCAACAGCGTTGGCGGTCGAAAGGTCTGAATCGAAACCACATGCTGCCCAACCAAATCAAGCAGGGGATCGGCCTGTTCCTCAATGGTGGTCAGCAGCGTTTGCGGTTGGGTTCGGCCATACACATCCGGCCCCAAGGGGGCGAAGCGCATTTGCTCGTCATCCAGTTCGAGAACGGCCGGATTAGTCACCACAGCAGTCCTCCTGGAACGCATCCGAAAACACCTAACAACCGCATCAAACAGCGGAGCCTTTCTTCACCCTGTAGCAACCGCTAGCCCTGATGCCAGCAAAACAGGCCATTCTTCGAGCCCAATTCAGAATTTGGTCGCCATCGCTACCTAAACCGCCCTGCTCGAGTCCGTTTTATCGAGCCCGAATCACCACACCCGTCCGTGACGGAACTCCACCCACCAGATCGCCAGCAACACCACAACGGACATCACCAACGCCAACTGACTGCCGGCAAGAACGATCGTGAACCAAGTGGAATCGATCAGGGTCGCCACCATCGGAACTGCCACGTTCATGCCTCCTCCTTGAGCAGAGCGAAATCAAAGCGTTCGGGCCAGCACTGACTGCCGACCACCATCACCAGAGCCGACACAGCGGCGGAAAACACCGCTGCGCAATAGGGCGCGATCAAGCCATAGGCCGTTAAGCCCACAGCGCTGCCACTCAGCATCGCGATGATCGCGGCACGACGGTTGGCCGTGCGCCAATAGAGGCCACAAGCCACAGGCCACACGGTGGAGGCCACCAGGGCACCGGTGAAAAACAGCACGGAGGCCAGGGAATCAAGCCGCGGCCACGACAAGGCCAAGGTGACCACCCCAAGGCCCAACACCAGCAGACGGGCGGCCTGCTTGAGCTGCAGATCCGTGGCTTGGGGGCGAAGCAACTTGAAGAACACATCCTCAGCCAGCAAATCCGCCGTCGAAGCCAACAGCGAATCGAGGGTGGAGGTGAGGGAGGCAAACACCACCACAAACACCAGTGCAGCACCACCTGCTCCCAGCAAATCCGCTGCCATCACTGGGAACACCATGTTGATTTGGTCCAACTCCAGATTTCGGGCCAGGGCCACAAGTCCGATGGAGCCGGTCACCATCGGCACGCTCATCCAGGCCAAACCTCCCAGCACA
>JAYKIX010000047.1:0-5219 GCA_035286005.1 Synechococcus sp.
GCTGGTGTGGGATCCACAGAGAATTGAGGTTCTAGCGCGATGCTGCAGCCAGATGCGGCACCAATGGTTTCGAGCCGTTCCATCAGCGTGCTCACCAGCTCATCCAACACAGCTGGATCGAGATCGCGGATGTCAACGGTAAGGGCCACAGCCCCAGGAACCACGTTGGCGGCATTCGGCCACACCTCGAGCTTGCCGACCGTGGCGACAGGATCACCGGGATGCTCCGCCGCCATTGCCTGCACCGCCAACACCACTTGAGCAGCTGTGGCCAGTGCGTCTTGACGCAGCTCCATCGGCGTGGTTCCTGCGTGATTGGCCTGACCTTTCACATGGATGCTGAAACGACGCTGGCCAACAACGCCTTCCACCACTCCGATGGCATCACCGCGGGACTCGAGCACAGCACCCTGCTCCACATGCAGTTCCAGAAAAGCGGCAATGGCGTGATCACTGCGGGCAGCAGATGGCAGAGAGGGCCAATGGCCGCCAATGCGCTCGAGATTCACAGCAATGGGCTCCCCATTACTCGTGGCATACGCCATCGGATCGGCCGATGCAGTGCCCGCCATGCCTTTGCATCCCACCATCGTCGACTCCTCATCGGCGAAGGCGATCACTTCCAAGGGGTGACGCAATCGCAGGTGTTGATCAGCCAGAGATCGCACCACCTCAAGGCCGGCCAACACCCCCAACACACCATCAAAACGACCACCCGTCGGCACAGTGTCGAGATGGGAGCCCGTGACCAGTGCCGGCAAACAAGGCTGAAGCCCGTCGAGACGACCGATCAAATTTCCTGCAGGATCGACCCGCACGGCCATCCCAGCCTCCCGCATCCACAGCGCCAGTTGCTCTCGGCCTTCCACATCAGCTGCGCTGAACCCACGCCGGCAAACGGTGCCATCGGTTTTCCCGCCAATGGAGGCCATCCGCTCCAGGGTTGCGACTAAACGACCACGATTCGGGGCTGCGGTTGAGGCGCCCAGCTCAGTTGCCGAAACAGGACCTTGATGGGGGATCGATAGCAACTGAGGCAATGGTCGTGACCTGTCCTTCAAAAGGACATTTACCATCGCCGCTCCAGCCAAAAGCGCCTGTCGTCAATGCAACGGTTTTAACCTGATCAAAGAATTCAGCTCGCAACGGGCACCCGCCAACCAAGACGCTCGGCTTCCGCCTGAGCTTGCGCCGGCACGTCCGCCGCCACAAACATGCGATGCAGCATCTGAACACCGAGTAGGTGGTTGATCACAGCATCCATCTGCACTCGATCAGCATCGGTGGTGGCTCGATCATCGTGGCGGGCAAACAGTGCATCAACGCCCTCCTTGCTGAGCAAGCCCGCTTCAGCGATCGCTTGGTGGCTGAGGTAGTCATCAGCCAACTGTTTCATCTGCGCCCACTTCTCCGGTTCGGTGTGAGCCGGAGGTGCCATGAAGGCAAATTTTTCCCGCTTGTAAAGCACCTCAGGCAGGAGACCGGCCATAGCCTCGCGCAAGACGTACTTCTCCGTTTTCCCTTTAATCCTCAACTCAGGCGGCACCTGCACAGCCGCGGCCGCCAGATGGTGATCGAGAAATGCAGGCCGCGCCTCCATCGAATTAGCCATGTCCACGCGATCCCCACCCCAGGTGAGGATCTGGCCTTCCAGCATCGTTTTAATCCAGACGTATTGGGCCTTATCCAGAGCGTGGCGGCCATCGAGTTGATCCGGATCCAGCTGAGCCGCAATCGCCTTTCCTGGGGAATAGCCGGCGAGCGCTTGGCGGTGCTCATCCGCGAGTAGGGCCGGCACCAGCGGTGCACAGGCCAACCAGGGTTGCAAACAACTGGGCGTGAAGCCCACCACAGCATCGAGGTCGGGGTCGTCCACCTGATCAGCCGCCAACATCGCTCCCTGCACGAGGGAATTCGATTGCTGCAACAGGGTCTCCCAGGCCTGGCGTTCGTGGTCTGGCAAATCATCCAAACCGTGCAGAAACATGTCGCGCCGGAAGGCGGGATAGCCCCCAAACAACTCGTCTGAACCTTCACCCGTCATCACCACCTTGTAGTTAACGCTGTTGACATGGCGGCTCATCAGGTATTTCGCCACCGCCAGGGTGTTGTAAATCGTGCGTTCCGTATGCCAGAGCGTCCGCTCCATGTGGCCATACAACTCACGGCCCGAAAGGCGCATCAGATCTTGCTCGGCACCGGTGGCATCGGCCATTTCCCGAGCGATCGGCGATTCGTCGTAGCGGGCATCATCAAAACCAATGGTGAAGGCCTTCACCGGTGACTGACTCACCGCTGACGCCAAGCCAAGAATCGAACAACTGTCGATGCCACCGGAGAGGTAACAACCCACCGGCACATCCGCCACCATCCGCAACTCCACCGCTTCAAGGAGAGCAGCCCGCACTGCAGCGATGTGATCAGCCTCGGAGAGGCTGCGATCCCGCTCGTGCTTGCGGGGGAAATTCACATCCCAATAGGCCCACTCCGACACCTCAAGCCGACCACCCGTGCGCCGCACTGTGAGCACATGGCCAGGCTTCACCTGATGCACCCCTTCAAAAGCGGTCGTGCCCGGCACCATCGTTTGCATCAGCTGATGGAACAGACCTTCAGAGGTGAAGCGTCGTTCCACTGCCGGATGGGCAAAGAGCACCTTCAACTCAGAGCCAAACACCAGGCCCTGGGGCGTCATCGCCCAGTACTGAGGCTTAATGCCAAAGCGATCGCGCACTAAATAAAGACAGTCCTGGGCTCGATCAAACAGGGCAAAAGCAAATTCCCCGCGCAGTAAGGGCAAGGTCGCCTCAAGACCCTGGCGCTGATAGAGACGCAACAGAATCTCGGAATCACTTTTGGAGCTGAAACGCACCCCTTGGGCCGTGAGGTCGGCGCGAATGCGCTGAAAGTCGTAGAACTCGCCGTTATGCGCCATCAACACTTCACCGCCATCGGTGAGAAAGGGCTGACGGGCTCGCGATTCGTTCAAATCAATGATCGAAAGTCGTGCATGGCAAAACCCCACGCCCGCATCGTCGATCGTTTCGACGCCAAATCCATCGGGGCCTCGATGGACCTGAATCGCCGCCATGTTGACCAACAACTGCGGATCGACCGCCAGTTGCGGGTCAGCATTGAAGACACCACCGATTCCACACATAAGCCTGTCTCAAACAACATCCATGACCCGTTCAGCCCGGTCCACCATGCAGGTGAGCAGGGCCATCCGCAGAAAAACCGCGCCCCGGGCCTGACTGAAATACCAGTTGTGGGGGGTGTCATCCATGCAGGTGCTGAGTTCAGCTCCCCGCGCCAGGGGATGGAGAACAATCGACCCTGGTTTGTAGGGCAAATCCTTGGTGAGCCTGAACTGATCACCATGCACTTCGAAGCTGTCACCCACCCAGGCAATCGCATTGATGTAGGTGACATCCAGATCGGGCAACTCCGCCAGAAGATCGGTGCTAATGCGCAGCTTCACGCCCGCCTCGTGCAACTCCTCCCGCTGACCGGGATCAAACAACGACGCTTCAGGATTGGCTTCCGGGGCGTGGATCACCACCACTTCCTCCACTATCTGCGGAAACTTGGCCAGGATCCGCAGCAGTGATCGCACCGTGCGCATTCGCGCTGGCACTCCAATCACACCGATGCGAATCCGTTGTTCCGGTGCCACCTGCTTCTCCGCTAGAGCTGGGCGCCACTTGAGGATCGTGAACAGATCCGCCATCGCCTGGGTGGGATGTTCATCGATGCCATTGCCGGCATTGATGATCGGAATCCGCAACGTCTGCGACATCGCATACACAGCTCCAGCATCGCCGTCACGCAGCACGACGCAGTCGCCATAGTTGTTGAACATGTGGGCGACATCTTCTAAAGACTCGCCTTTGGCAATCCCTGTCGTGGCGCGGTCTGTGATGTTGATCGAGGTGCCACCGAGGCGATGCCAGGCACTGTCGAACGACAGACGCGTGCGTGTGCTGGGTTCGTAGAAGGCATTGATCAGGATCTTGCCGCGCAGCGGAACGCTGTGGGTGATGTAACGCCCTGGGTTGCTTTCGTACTTCGCCGCCAACCGAAACAACTGCAACAGCGTTTGCGGTCGAAAGGTCTGAATCGAAACCACATGCTGACCAACCAAGTCGAGCAGGGGCTCCGCGTCTTCCTCAATGGTGGTCAGCAGCGTTTGCGGCTGGGTTCTGCCATACACATCAGGCCCCAACGGGGCAAAGCGCATTTGCTCGTCAGCCAGTTCGAGAACGGCAGGTTTGGTCACCACAGCAGTCCTCCTGGAACGCATCCGAAAACACCAAACAACCGCATCAAACAGCGAAGCCTTTTTTCACCGTGTAGCAACAGGTGGCTTTTAGACCAGCAAAACAGACCATTCTTCGAGCCAAATTCCGCATTTGGTCGCAATGACTACATAAAGAGCCCTGGTCGAGCCCGTTTCACCACACCCGTCCTTTGCGCCACTCCACCCACCAGATCGCCAGCAACACCACAACAGACATCACCAACGCCAACTGACTGCCAGCGAGCACGATCGTGAACCAAGTGGAATCAATCAGGGTCGCCACCATCGGAACTGCCATGTTCATGCCTCCTCCTTGAGCAGAGCGAAATCAAAGCGTTCGGGCCAGCACTGACTGCCCACCACCATCACCAGAGCCGACACAGCGGCGGAAAACACCGCCGCGCAATAGGGCGCGATCAAGCCATAGGCCGTTAAGCCCACAGCGCTGCCACTCAGCATCGCGATAATCGCGGCACGACGGTTGGCCGTACGCCAGTACAAACCGCATGCCACAGGCCAAACGGTAGAGGCCACAAGGGCACCGGTGAAAAACAGCACGGAGGCCAGGGAATCAAGCCGAGGCCACGACAAGGCCAAGGTGACCACCGCAAGGCCCACCACCAACAGACGGGCAGCCTGCTTGAGCTGCAGATCCGTGGCCTGGGGGCGAAGCAACTTGAAGTACACATCCTCAGCCAGCAAATCCGCCGTGGAAGCCAACAGCGAATCGAGGGTGGAGGTGAGGGAAGCAAACACCACCACAAACACCAGTGCAGCGCCACCTACTCCCAACAAATCCGCTGCCATCACTGGGAACACCATGTTGATTTGGTCCAACTCCAGATTTCGGGCCAGGGCCACAAGTCCGATGGAGCCGGTCACCATCGGCACGCTCATCCAGGCCAAACCTCCCAGCACA
>JAYKIX010000048.1:0-3805 GCA_035286005.1 Synechococcus sp.
AAGTGGTGCTGCACGCCCGCATCGCCGACGAAGAGAAGCGCTTCGATCTCAACGATGTGGCCAACTCCATCAGCGACAAACTGATTCGTCGACACCCCCATGTGTTCGCCGGTGCTGAGGCCAGCGACAGCGAGGCCGTTCGTCGGAGCTGGGATGCCATCAAAGCGGCCGAAAAAGGCGATCAGCCCCTCTCCTCCAGCCCTCTCAGTGATCAATTGGCGGGCAAAGTTCGAGGTCAGCCGGCCTTGGCCGGCGCCATGACCATCTCCAAGAAAGCCGCCAAAGCCGGTTTCGAATGGGACGACATGGCTGGCGTTTGGGAGAAGGTGCACGAAGAGCTCGACGAGCTCAAGGAGGCGGTGGCCTCCGGTGACATGGCCCACGCCGAGGAGGAACTCGGTGACGTGCTCTTTACCCTGGTGAACGTGGCCCGATGGTGCAGGATCGACCCTGAAGCAGGGCTGGCAGGCACCAACCAACGCTTCCTCACCCGCTTCTCACGGGTGGAATCGGCCTTGGGGGGAGACCTCCACGGCCGCAATCTTCAAGAGCTAGAAGGTCTCTGGCAGAAGGCCAAGGACGCCATCCGACGCGAGCAAGAAGGGGGGTAAACAGGCCCTTCAGTAATGCCCGTCAATGGCCACGTCCGTGGTGCCCCAAAGAGCTCTCTTGGTGGCATCGGCCCTGACGATGCAGTCCTGCGCTTCACGACGCGAGCGGCAATTACGGGCCCTGTCCTCGAGCGACAACAGGCTGACCAGCCTGTTCAAGGTTTGATGCGGCTTGGAGTCCATCTGAATTACCCCAATTCTTGACCCCAAGTTAACCCAAAGTTAACCAAAGCGCCATTACTCCTCCAGCGAGGGACGCTGCTGGCGCGATTGCTTGAGTTGACTGCGGCGCCCCTTCGCCTCCAGCCGCCGCTGCACCGCTGCCCTCCCTGGCCGGGTGGGCTTGCGTTGCGGCGGCGGTGGTTTCAAGCCTTCACGCAGCAAGTCCCCCAAACGGGCCAGAGCCCGCTGGCGGTTTTGCCACTGGGATCGCTCTTCCGAAGCCACCACCCGCACACACCCCTCCACAACCCTGGCGCCCAAAGCCACGCGCAAACGCTCCCGGCGAAACGGCCCCAACACCCGCGAACGCTCCAGGTCAAACACCAGCTCCACCCGCGAATCCGTGGTGTTCACCCCCTGTCCACCCGGGCCAGACGCGCGGGAGAAACGCCACTGCAGTTCTGCAGCGGGAATCACCAAGCGGGTGTTCACGGTGAGGTCTTGAACCATGGCCCCACCCTGACAGTGCCGTGTGGTCAATCAGGCAGTCGAACCGCCACACAACACATCACAACTAAGGATGTGGAAGGTTGAGGCCCGTGACATCCATCTTGGAGTCAACAGCAGCCCCTGCCTCAGGGATTCTGTAATCGATCACATCCCAAACCGGAAGAGATAGATAACTCGCAAGCAGAGCCGCGTCTTCTCGTATCGCACGCAGTGAACCGTGATCCGTCACATTCATTCGACTGCCATCCCGGCGCACAAGATTCAGTTCGTAGCTGTAGTACGAACTTTTATCGCTGCGCACGTATTCACGAATCAGCTGAATGGCGTGGGCATCGTGGAGGCTGTGCACGGTGGTGCCCTGAGTGCACTGACCGCTGAACTGCTCGAAGCACATTTCCTTGCGGCGTAACCACCAGAGCATCCCGCCGCCCAACGCTAGAAACACAAGGGGGAGCAAACCAAACAAACCGACAGCAGCAGGAGCCCCTGGAAGACCGACCACCATGCCCAGAAGACCACCCAGGGCCATCACCCCACCGGACATGAAGCCGATGCAAAACAGATAGGCCCCAGGGGAGGTCTTGAACACGAGCTGAGAGCCACTCAAACTGCTGCGGGTTCGGGCCCGGTGAGTGCAGAAATTCGTGCCGCCAGGCACCAGGGGAGCCCACGACACCCGAAGGGCGACCGGGTCATCAAAGCGGGTGACATCCAGCAACTCCCGTTTGTCTTCGAAGATCGAAAACAGGCGTTGAACCCAGCCCATGGATGGATCCTTTCGACTATGTGCATAGTTGCGACATCACGGCGGTTCTGCCATCGCAGCAGGGGCAACCCGGCGCTGGTTTTAGCTGGAAGGAACAACACCCTGAGCAACAGCGGCCCATGAGCAGCGCAGCCCAGCCCAGCGGCGGCTGGATCGATGAGCACCACAACGGCGTGCGCTACGGCCTTGAGGGCCGGGTACTGGTGCAGGAAGCCAGTCCGTTCCAGCGGATCACCGTGATCAAGAGTGAGCGCTACGGCAAAGGTCTGCTGCTCGACGGCTGCTGGATGACAGCGGAACGGCAAGAACGGCATTACCACGAATCCCTGGTGCATCCCGCCCTGTGCTCCGCCGCCTCCATCGAACGGGTGCTGGTTATCGGCGGCGGCGATGGCGGCACTGCACGGGAATGCCTGCGCCATGCCGGCGTGCATCACCTCGACATGGTGGAAATCGATGGCCGCGTCGTGGAGCTCAGTCAGCAGCACTTACCCAGCATTGGGGGAGGCTGTTGGAGCGATCCCCGCTTCCACCTGCATGTGGGCGATGGCATCGCCTGGGCCACTGAGGCAGCCGATGCCTCCTATGACGTGGTGCTGGTGGATGGATCCGACCCGGCAGGCCCCGCAGAAGGTCTGTTCAATCGAGCCTTCTTCAGCCACTGCAAGCGCATTCTCAAGCCGGGCGGCGTGTTCGCCACTCAGAGCGAATCGCCGGAAGCCTTCCGTCAGGTGCACATCGACACCGTGAAGCTGATCCGGGAGCTGTTCGGCCATGCCGACCCCCTCTACGGCTGGGTGCCGATGTATCCCAGTGGCTGGTGGAGCTGGACCTTCGCCGCCGTCGATGGCCCCCGTTACCGCCAGCCCAACCCCGAGCGAGCCGCCGCCGTGGCCGCCGGCTGCGAGATCTGGAGCCCCCGCTGGCAGCACGGCGCCTTCGAGGCCATTCCCGCCGCTATTGAACGCTCCCTCCAGGAACCGGCCTGCTGAGAAGCTGGGCTGATGGCCAATCCCACCGCCCTCCCCACCGACCCCTTCGATGGCGATCCCTTCGACGGCGCCCCCTTCGAGAGGGATTTGTTTGACGCGGACGGCGCCATCTACATGGGCAGTCGCCGCGATCCCGCTGGCTGCTGCGTCGGTCTGTTCGGCGTGCCCTACGACGGCACGACCTCCTTCCGGCCCGGCACCCGCTTCGGGCCGGCGGCGATCCGCGAGGTGAGCAGCGGCCTGGAAACCTATTGCCCCCAGCTCGACCGGGATCTGGAGGATCTGGCCTTCGCCGACCTCGGCGCCGTGGCCATCCCCTTCGGTGCCCCCGAGCCGGTGGTGGCGGCCGTGAAGCGGGCCACAGAGGCCGTGCTGGCCCTGGGGCTCAAACCCCTGATGCTCGGCGGCGAGCACTCGATCAGCTCCGGCGCGGTGGCCGCGGTGGCCGCCCAGCACCCCGAGCTGGTGCTGGTGCAGCTCGATGCCCACGCCGACCTGCGCCACACCTGGCTCGGCGCCCACCACAGCCACGCCTGCGCCATGCGCCGCTGCCTGGAGGTGCTGCCCAGCCAGCAGCTGCTGCAGATCGCGATCCGCAGCGGCACCCGCGAGGAATTTTCAGAACTGCGGCAGACGGGCCGCCTGGTGGCGATCGAGCGCATGGCCGAGGCGCTCCGGCCCCTGCGCGGCCAGCCGCTCTATCTCACGGTGGATCTCGACTGGTTCGATCCCGCCGTGATGGCCGGCACCGGCACCCCCGAACC
>JAYKIX010000049.1:0-2939 GCA_035286005.1 Synechococcus sp.
TCGGCAATCTCCTTGGCTTTGGCGATGGCGCCGGGCATGCCCTTGGCGGCTTCGGTGAGGATCAGCTGGGCGCCCAGGGCGGCCATCACCCGGCGACGCTCAATGGACATCGATTCGGGCATCGTCAGGATCAGCTTGTAGCCGCGAGCTGCGGCGGTGTAAGCCAGAGCAATGCCGGTGTTGCCGGAGGTGGGCTCAACAATGGTTTTGTCGGCGTTGAGCACGCCGCGCTTCTCGGCATCCCAGATCATGTTGGCGCCAATGCGGCACTTCACGCTGTAAGCCGGGTTGCGGCCTTCGATCTTGGCCAGCACGGTGGCTTTGCAGCCTTTGGTGACGTTGTTGAGACGAACCAGGGGGGTGTTGCCAATGGCCTGGCTGTTATCGGCGTAAACGCGAGACATGGAGGAACGCAGGATGCCCAAGTCCGTCAATGTAGGAATGGTGTTGAAGGTCTGCCTTGCCTGTTAACGGCTTTTCAGACTTCTCTGACGCAGGCCTCGCCGAGGGCTCGTTCAAATCGTTGCCACAGCGTATCGGGATCCTCCAGACCCACTGACACCCTCAGCAAATGGGCCGGCACGCCGCACTCGTTGGCCCAGGCCAGCTCGTCGTAGTGGGCCAGGAGCACATAGGGGCAACAGAGGGTGAAATTGGTGCCCAGGCTCGGGCCTTTGCTCACGGCGAGGGCGTCATAGACCCGCTCGGCGGCGTCCAGTCCCCCCTTCAGCTCGAACGACAGCAGGCACCCGTGGCCTGCGCCTGGACGCATCAGCGCCTGGAAGGTGGAGCACTGGGTGGGATGCAGAACCCTCTTCACCGCTGGATGGTGTCGCAGACGTTCCGCAAGGGCGCTGCAATGGGCATTCAATTGCGGGATGCGTTGGCGTACATCCCTGCTGGCCTCCTCCAGGCAGATGGCATCCGCATCGCTGAGCACGGCGGGCGCGGTGGAGAGTCCGGCCTGAAAGTCTTGTCGCCAGCGGGAGTGGGGACTGACCACCAGGGCTCCGGCCAGCACATCACCGCGGCCAGCGAAACTTTTGGTGAGGGAACTGAACACCAGATCGGCATAGGGAAGCGCGTCGATGTTCAGGCCTGAGCCAACCGTGTCGTCCGCGATCACAGGGATCCCTCGTGCGTGGGCCAGTTCCGAAAGGGTGATGAGATCCACGCACTGGAGCATGGGATTGCTGGGCAGCTCCACCACCACTGCCGCTGGGTTCAGCCGATCAAGACTGGCGGCGATGGCCTCGGTTGAACTGTCGGTGAGCAGTTCCGCGCCGGCGAAGACGACCTGGGGAAGCTTGAGCACATCCACATAGGGGAACCCCACCTGCAGGGTGGGGCGGTTGGGATGCGACGCCGTCACCAGGCGCAGGGCGCTGTGCAGGGCGGCCATGCCGGATGGATGCAGGCTGATGGCGGTTGGTTCGCAGCCGTAGATGGTGGCGAGTCGATTGCGGATTGTGCATCGGGCCTGGTGTCCATCGCCCTCAGGCTTGGGCTCATGCCCCAGGGCGATGGCGGCCTGCCTGGAGCTGGCCCCAAGGCCGGCGTGCTGCCAGAAAGCTTTGGCGGCCGGGGTCGACGCTCCATCCGCGATCAAGCAGGGCATGTCATGCACGTGGGCAATGCGGCTTGCTCCCATGGGCGTCTGGCGTCGGCAATGGGCCAGGGCACACTGCGCGGCGGTTTCGCTCGGGTAGGGCCACGCACTGCTGTCAGTGCCCATCTCCGTGGCGGCTAAGGCTGCACGGGCCAGCTCGGCCACGAGTGGATGAAAGCCGAACCGTGGGTAGACCGCCCTCAGCCGATCGCGGCATGAGGGATCGTTTTCCTCGTACGCGACCACGTCACGCCAGCGCGGCAGTGCCACGGAAACGGCGTGGGTGCTGTCAGGGAGCGGATGCCCTAGGTCGGACCCCTGCCAGCAGGGTTCCTCCAGCAGATCGCGGGCACTCACGACAGCACGCCGAGCGCCTGATCAAGATCGGCGATCAGATCGGCGCCGTCTTCACAGCCCAGCGATAGACGCACCAAACCATCAGTGATCCCGAGCTTTGACTTCACGTCTGCCGCAACAGCGGCATGGGTCATGGTGGCTGGGTGACAGATCAGACTCTCCACCCCACCAAGGCTTTCAGCCATGGTGAACCAGTGCAGGGCTTTGCAGACTGCATAGGCCTGCTCACGGGTGGCATCGAGGCCGATGGTCACGATGGCGCCACCACCTTGCATCTGGCGTTCGGCCACCGCCTGCTGGGGATGGTCGTTGCGCGACGGGTAGCGCACCCAGGCCACGCCGGGATGACTGGCCAAGTGATCAGCGACGGCGGCGGCGTTGGCCATCTGTTGACGCAGGCGCAGCGGCAGGGTCTTGATGCCCCGGGTGATCAGCCAGCAGTCGAATGGGGAGGGCATCAGCCCCAGTGCTTTCTGGGCGAAGACCATTTTCTGGTGCCAGGCTGAGTCGTCGCAGCACACGGCGCCTCCGAGCGCGTCGGAGTGGCCGTTGATGTATTTGGTGGTGCTGGTGAGTGAGAGGGTCGCCCCCAGCTCCAGGGGCTTTTGCACCAGGGCAGTGGCGAAGGTGTTGTCGACCACCACTGGCACAGCGGCTTGCCGGGCTGCTCCGCAGACCGCCTTGAGGTCGATCACCTTGAGCAGGGGGTTGGTGGGACTCTCGAGCCACACCATGGCGGGTTGGCTGTTGCGGATGGCCTCGAGCGCTTGCGGCTGGGTGAAATCCACCCATGCGGTTCGCAGTCCGAACTTGGCGAACACCTGCTCGAACAGCCGTACGGTGCACCCGTAGAGGTTCTCCTCGCAGAGCACCAGATCCCCTTGCTTCAGTTGGGAGACCACTGCAGTGATGGCACTCACGCCTGAGGCGAACACGGTGGCGTGGGCGCAGCCCTCGACCGAGGCCAGCACCC
>JAYKIX010000050.1:0-10827 GCA_035286005.1 Synechococcus sp.
CCCACCTGGTGGGCGCACACAGGCTTGGGTGATTGGGATTTAGTGAAAATCAATAATGCGGAGTCAGCAGTATTGATTTGCGAAGAAGCGGAAAGTGCAGAGGCCAGCGGAGAAGCAACCTTTAGCCTCTGCCTTGGCAATGCACCTAAATATTTCAAACCTCGCACTAACATCTACCCAATTGAGCCCTCGCAACACAGCTTCGGGCTCATGCTTAGTACCGATGGGGTTCGAAAATCCTGCAGCACTGATACAGATTTTTATAAAATCTCTTGCTATTTAAGTGGTCTTCATCAATCCATTCAAACAAACAAAGGCCAATTGCCCGAAGCAGATCTAGACAGGATCAGTAGCCAAGGGAGTGGAGATGACATCAGCGTTGCCCTAGGCTTTTGGCATCAAGACGGGGCCCCATCTTCAAGAATCAACAAAAGAAGTCGCGATTCAGGAAATCAGATCGTGCAACCACAAGGCGGAAAAATCCCATTACACCAATCGAGACAAGACCGACACGCTGGCCGTAAATCAGAACAAGGTCAAAAACTTCGCTCTATCAATAAACGCAAAGAACATATCCTACTGAGGGTATTTATTTTGGCGCTAGCTGCAGCTACAACGGCAGGAACAGCATACTGGGCGATGCCAGCGATTCAGCAACTGCTCACCAAACAATCCCCAAACACATCAGTCACCAAAGAGCAGGAAACGCATCAAAATCTTCAACCAGGAAGCAACTATGCGAACAATTCCAATAAACCATCCCTTTACCTAGAGCTATCAAAAAAATACTGCCCATCTTACGTAGGCGGAAGCGGAAACAAAGCCAAGCAAGAGCTTACAACCTTAGCTACATGGATTCAATGGCAGAAACATCCATTACCTTCACTTCCACCAGAACGATCGGAGCTAAGCCCAGAAACCAAGCGCGTTCTAGAAAATTGCCGAGATCTATTCAACAATCTCGATAATGCTTTAGAAGATATCATCGACAAGCACTTAACAAAAACAACTCCGTTGTCTCTCGAAGAGAAATCAAGCGAGGCCACTACCAACCTCAAAAAAAATTGACGCGCCGGCTAGATACACAAACCCTCCTTTTTTATTCAAACCTTTAGCACCGCCCATGGCTTCAATTAAAACGAAGGTCCAATTACATTCACGAAAATTATTTCCGGTTCAATCTCTGGCTCATTAACCAAACTCAAGTTAATACACCCCTGCAAATCAGACTCAAACTGAAAAATTGTCTGACAGAGTTCTAGAAAAACATATTCAGCAGAACGAGTATGAAAAAATTTGCGGATTTGCGGACCTCATTCGGGCCATAACTTTGACTCAAGCCCCTCTGAGACACAGACTCACCCAATCATCATTCAAGAGCAAAACGAGTTACCCCAGGAACTCTTGGCCGTATGGCGCCATATCAGATGGAGCGAATGACAAGAGAGGCAATTGACAAAAGAACCTTTGAGAGAGAGACTAATCCAACATTTCTCAATCAGCTTACAGCAATCATGTAAACACACGGAAGTGATTACACTCACCGGCATTATGACTCCTTATGTGAGCACGGGAGAATCCAAAAAGCAATTCAGCATCGCCACAGGCACGCGCAGAGAAAACAAAGAATACATCATTTTAATTATATATTACAAACCTCTCAATCCAATGGTGCTCGGCGATATCCCCAGGCGCCTATTGGCATATCAACGAAGTCAACGTATAGACGGCATTAATTTCCTGAAAAGCAGAAGTCTACTCATCGCGGATATTCAATTTGGCAAGGACACGCCCCTCCTCACTTCTTAACACATAAATATCACCACTAATTCGGCTTTTTGAGCTTTTGCTCGCAGATGGCATCGGCTGATCTCCTGAAATCATCCCTAAACGAAGGGCTTTTCTTAAAGCCTTTTCAAACAACGAAGAGAGCCCTAAAGTGCTTTGAAATGAGGCGTTATAAGGGCGTCCAACCCTTGCCTCTACGCTGGAAATATCTTGCATCAGACTGTTACTTTTTAGCCCTACAAAACCTTCTAAAAAGGCGGCAACATGAAGCAAAGCGCTTGTCTTATAAAGGCAACTCGAATCCTCAAGGATAGAGCGAATAGCAAATTCTTGGCGCCCACTATTCCCTAGCTCCATACAAATTTGACAAAATGCCTTGCGTCTAACCACATATTCAAAAACCGAGACGTCAAGGTGTTCCTCTCCAGCTGTTAAATCCTGAAGCATCGCCAACAAGCGATTCACGGAGGAACTCTCAAAAAGCATCTCCGATGCTGCCTTTCGCAGGTTCTCTCCCAAGCATCTTGAGTGATGAAATATATCGTTCATAGGTGCATTAGAGATCAGGCCTAAAGACTAAGCAAACAACTAATCCTGAGTTGCCCTCTCCCCAGCCCATCAAGGCAACCATGCCCGCAAAAAACTAGTTGTCCTCCACAAACGCAAGTCGGGAACAAGCTGGAAACCGCACGCTTGCTTCAGTTTCTGAGGGGCAACAGACGATTCTGGCCGCAGTCGAGGCTTCAAGGATGACGCAAGTGCCTGAAGGTGTGCACCTTGGCCAACACGGTGGCCAAGCCTGGCGGCGAACAACACAACGCTGAACCTTGGCGGATGACCGGTGATCAGGAGCTGCGGCCTCAGCTGAGCACAATCCACGTGCCGTTAAAATCATCCACTAGCACTTAGCGGCCACTTGTCAACCCTTTCAGATCTTGAGCTTGGGCAACGGCTGAGGCAGTGGATCCAAGAGGCCGGCGACAGTGCATTGAAGGGTGGAGTGCTGAACCAGCGGTTGCAGGGCCAATTGCTGGATCTACTTGGTGCTGACACCACCCTGCTCCCTCCGATCCGAGACCTGCTGCAGCGTCCGGCTTTTCATCAGCTGTTTCACGGCAGCAGCCAAGGGCAGAGCCTCATGGCCCGTGATGCCTTGCTCAGAGATCTGGCTGAGATGTACAGCCCACAGCTGATGCACCGCCTAGACGGGGTTCTTCAGGGGTGCCTCAACCTGCCAGGGGCCAGCACCGCGCCCTTTACTGCCCAAACGGGCACGACCTCTGCCTACCGATCCGCCCCTCCCGCTGCTGCGAGCATCCCGATCCCCGATATCGCAGCCAAGGGGGCCACGATTCAGAAACCCCAGCAGCAAGGCTCCGCCGCCGTTGTGATCACGCTGCTTGCTCTGATGTGCGGAGGTTTGGTGATGACCCTGGCGGGTGTGCTGGTCGTCAATCGCTACATCCCACGCAACGATCAGCAGCCCCCCTCCAACGGGGGTGACCCGATTCCCTATGCGGGCCAGAACGGCCAGTGGCAGGCCTGTGTGGACTACGCCAGTCACGATGGCCTGCCCCCCCAGCCAGGAGAGACCTGGTGGCCGGTGGTAGGCCCCATCGCAGCCCTCGATGCGGCACGCCGGAATTGCCGATCCGATGCCTTCAAAAACGCCAGCGGCAATGCCCAGATCGCCAGCTTTCGTAACCAAGGAACAGCCAGAGCCTTCACCCAGCAGCTCAACAGTGACAGCAGCCATGGCTTCAGCTTCTGGTTGGGCGACCCCACCCCGTTCTGATCAAATCTGCTGAAGCTGCGTCATTGATGACGCGAGCCGTCCGCCATTGGGGGATTCAGGAAACCCGGGATCTGCACGTCGTTAAAGCTCTCCAAGGCTGACGGCCGCATCCTCGACAATGGGCGAATCCAGGGTGACTCCCCAACGCAGGCACGATGGCAGAACTCGTTGAAGCCCCCCAGAGCACACGACGCGTGGGCCTGCTGATCCCTCTTCTGATCGGAGGCTTCGCCCTTGGCGCGATTGAGTTCAGTGGGGTGATGGATTGGCTGCTGGCCCAACCCACCGCGGTTGTGATCAGTGGCCTGGTGGTCCTCAGTGGTGTGGTGCTGCTGCTCTCGAAAAGTGTTGCCCTCCAGGCCGATCGAGTCTCCGACCTGATCGGTCAGCCCTACGGAACGCTCGTGCTTACGGGAGCCGTGATGACCATCGAGCTTTCCCTGGTGGCCAGCACCATGCTCACCGGCGAATCCAATCCCACCCTGGCGCGGGACTCGATGTTTTCAGTGGTGATGATCGCACTCACGGGCGTCACCGGCATCTCCAATGTGATCTCTGCCCTGCGCCGAGGAGGAGAGCAGCCAGGAGGGGAGATCGACACCAGTGAAATGGCGGCCCCCAACCTGTTGGGTTCGCTCACCTATTTCGATCTGATCAGCACGATGTGTGTGTTGGCCCTGGTGATCCCCAACTTCAGCCGCTCCACCGCCGAAGCCAACTTCAGCACTCCAGTGAACATCGTGCTGAGCGTGGTGGCGCTCGGGGTTTACGGCATCTTCCTCACAGCTCAGATGGGGCGCTACCGCAGCCTTTACCGGGAACGGGAGGATCTGATCGTGCCGCTCAGTGAAGCGGAGGAGGAAGCGGATGGCCTTCCCCTCTGGCAGGCCACAGGGCTGTTGGCGATGGGCCTGATTGTGGTTTGCCTGATTGCTGAATCGATGGGCCAACTGATCGAGACCGGGATCACCGATCTCGGGCTGCCCAGCTCTCTGGCCGGCGTCTTGGTGGCCACATTGATCCTGGCACCTGAAGCCCTCAACGCCTTGCAAGCCGCATCGCACGGGGAGGTGCAGCGCTCGATCAACACCCTTTACGGCTCGGTCGTGGCCACCGTGAGCCTCACGGTTCCTGCCGTGCTGGTGCTGGGTGAGATCACCCACACGGATGTGATTTTGGGGCTCGAGCCCTTCGAAATGGTCCTGCTGGCGTTGACGCTGATGCTCAGTTATCCCCATGCCCGGCTGACGGGGATTGAAGGGCTGATGAAGATCGTGATCTTCGTGTTCTGGATCCTGCTGCAGGTGGCCTAGCGCTCCATCGCCGCAACGCTCTTCTGCGCCGCGGCCGTGAGCACCTCGTGCCCGCAGGCGACCTCCTCACACGCCCGAACCGCCACATCGTCTTCGATGCGAATGCCGATCCCCTTCCAACGCTCGTCAATCGCGGGCTGGCCCTCTGGAACCGGCAAGCGATCGCTCACGTAAAGACCCGGCTCAACCGTCAGCACCATGCCCGGCGTGAGGACCACGGGATGCTCTCCGAGTCGATAGGCACCCACATCGTGCACATCCAAGCCAAGCCAATGGCCGGTGCGGTGCATATAGAGATGGCGATAAGCGCCCTGCTCAATCACCGCGTCTGGTTCTCCAGACAGCAGGCCAAGATCAAGCAATCCCTCCACCAAAACCCGCAGGGCCCTGTTGTGCACGTCTTCGGCCGTGCCACCGGGCGTCACGGCCTCAATCGCAGCCTGCTGGGCGCCAAGAACCAGCTCATAGAGAGCCTGCTGTTCGCCACTGAAACGGCCGTTGATCGGAAACGTGCGCGTGATATCTCCGTTGTAGTAATCACTGACGGAACATCCAGCGTCGATCAACAGCAGATCTCCATCGCGCAGCACCGCGCTGTTCGCGATGTAGTGGAGCACGCAAGCATTGTCGCCTCCGGCGACGATCGAGCTGTAGGCCGGCCCACGCGCGCCTGATGCGAGAAAGTGCTGCTCGATCAAGGCCTGGATCTGCCGTTCCCCCATCCCGGGATGGGTGGCTTCGCGGGCCAGCTCATGGGCCTCAGCTGAAATCCTGCAGGCTTCCCGCAGCCGGCTGAGCTCTTCAGGGGTTTTCTGCAGTCTCAAGCGATGGATCAGCGGGCAGGGCGCCACTAGCGCCAGGGCGGCTGAGCCGGTACGGGGCTGACGATCCAACTGGGATGCCCAGGCCTTGAGCACAAGCGGTTCCACCTGGGGATGATGCCCGACCCGGAAAGCAATTCCCTCCGCCCCCTGGAGGTATTGCGGCAGCAGTTCAGCAAGGTCCGCCAAAGGGTGGGCGATATCGGCCTCGAAGTGCTCAACGGCTCCTTCAACACCCCAGCGCCGCCCAGTCCAGACCTCGGCTCCCGGTTCGCGAGGCTGCACAAACAGCACATAACGCTCGCCTTCCGGGCGATGGGGAAGCAACAGAGCTACCGCATCGGGTTCATCGAACCCGGTGAGATACCAGAAGTCGCTGTTCTGGCGAAATGGCCATTCGCAGTCAGCGTGATGGGTGACCAAGGGGGCTGCAGGGATCACTGCTGCAGCACCACCCAACAGCTCGAGAAGCCGCTGACGCCGTGCGGCATGGCAGTGCTGATCGATCACGGCAGAGACAGGGCGACTGGGTTCCGTCAGGATGGCAGGCAAAGCTTCCGGCCATGAGCTCCGATCTGTTGATCCTGCTGTTGATGGTGGTGGTGGTGCTGGCTGGATCCGCCCTCTGCTCCGGCGTGGAAGCTGCACTGCTATCTGTGAATCCGGTGCGCCTGCATGAGCTGGCCAGCCGCACCAAACCAGTGGCGGGGGCACGCACCCTGGAACGCCTGCGTCAGCGCTTGGGGCGAACACTCTCGGTGTTGGTGATCGCCAACAACGCTTTCAACATCTTCGGCAGCATGATGCTGGGCGGTTATGCGGCATGGGTGTTCCAGCAGCACCAGTTCACCGAATCGGCCCTGCCACTGTTCTCCATTGCACTCACCGTTTTGGTGATCCTGCTGGGGGAAATTCTTCCCAAGGCCCTGGGCACCCGCCTGGCCCTTCCCGTGGCTCTCAGCAGTGCTCCGGTGCTGCAGGCTCTGGGGGTTGTGATGCGCCCTCTGGTGCTCCTGCTTGAGCGACTGTTACCGGCGCTGACGGAGGAAAACGAAATCAGCACCGATGAAAACGAAATCCGGCTCTTGGCGAGGCTCGGATCGCAAAAGGGGCAGATTGAAGCGGATGAGGCGGCGATGATCGCCAAGGTCTTCCAACTCAATGACCTCACCGCCCGCGAACTGATGACCCCAAGGGTGGCCGCCCCCACCCTCGCCGGCAGCGCCAGCCTCCATCAACTGCGTCAACAACTGGTGGACAACGCATCCCCTTGGTGGGTGGTGCTCGGCAAGGAAGTCGACAACGTGCTTGGCGTCGCCAGCCGCGAAAACCTGCTCACGGCCCTACTCGAGCACAAAGGCCACCTCACGGCGCTGGATCTGGCTGAACCTGTGGAGTTCGTTCCCGAGATGATCCGCGTCGACCGGCTGCTGACCAGCTTCCGCCGCGACAACAGCGGGGTACGGGTGGTGGTGGATGAATTTGGTGGCTTCGTCGGCGTCATCGGCGCTGAAGCCGTGCTGGCTGTGTTGGCGGGGTGGTGGCGCAAGTCAGCCACGTCGGGAGCGACCCCTTGAGCCTCTCCAACGCTGAAGGTCGCCCGGTCACCCTTGAGCAGGGAGTGCTTTGGCTTGAACGGTGGCGCAACGAACTCAACCTCAGTGGTCGGGAGCGCGACCTCCTGGCGGGCAGTCTCACCAGCCTCGATCGCCAGCTGAAACGGGTACGCGAGCAGCATTTGCGCGTGGCCGTGTTTGGTCGGGTGGGGGTCGGGAAATCAAGCCTGGTGAATGCCCTCGTGGGAGCAGAACTCCTGGCCACCGATGTGGCCCACGGCTGCACCCGCCATCAGCAGGCCGTTCCCTGGCCAGAACGGATCCAAGGTCTGCATCGCGTTGATCTCGTCGATACCCCCGGGATCGACGAGGTCTCTGCCGCGGCACGTGGCCGCCTGGCGGCGCGTGTCGCTCTCCAAGCCGACCTAGTGCTGTTGGTGCTCGATGCCGATATCAGCCGTGTGGAACTCGAAGCCCTCGACACCCTTGTGGCAAGCGGCAAACCGCTGCTGACAGTGCTCAATCGCAGCGATTGCTGGTCGGAGAGGGAACGCAGCAGCCTGATCGCCAGCATCAGCAGCAGGATTAGAAGCCATTGCGGCAGCGACGCCGTCAGGGGGATGGGCCAGCCCATCGCTGTGGCGGCCGCCCCCCGTCAAGCCAGCCAACGCGGTGACGGCCTGGTGCGCAGCTCATTACAACCAGCCCGCGTCGATCCATTGCGCCAGAAGCTGCACCAGCTACTGCAGGACAGGGGCATGGCTCTGTTAACCCTCAATGCCCTTCGCCAGGCCGAGCGGCTCCAGCGCCAGGTTGAACAGGGTCGATTGCAACGCCGCCGCCGCGAGGCTCAGGGGCTGATCGGACGTTTTGCAGCGCTCAAGGCCACCGGTGTCGCGGTCAATCCCCTGGTGCTGCTGGACCTGGCCGGAGGCATGGCCTGTGACACAGCCTTGGTGATGCAGCTCTGCGAGCTGTACGAGCTACCCATGGGCGGTCCCGCCGCACGTCGGTTGCTCCAGCGCCTGTCAGGCCACAATGCCTTGATCGGGGGAGTCCAGCTCGGCATCCAGGCAGCGCTGAGTGGGGTGCGCCAGCTGCTGCTGGCCGCTGCTCCGTTCACCGCGGGCATCAGCCTGGCTCCAGCGGCGCCGGTGGCCCTGGCCCAGGCCGCCCTCGCGGTTCACACCACGCGCCAAACCGGACAACTCACAGCGCAGTGGCTGCTTGAGCAGCGCGGCCGAGGCCGGCGCAGTCAACCGGTGCCCACCTCTTTGCTACGCCGCCTGGCTGGCCAGGATCACAAGCTGCGCCTGCTACTCCAGGACTGGCCCCACCCACCCAAGCAGGCCGCGATGGTCGATGTTCTCCCATGAGCTCAATCGCCCTGCTCGGCACAAGCGCCGATCCACCCACCTGTGGCCACCAGGCCCTGCTGGAACAGTTGCTGCTCCACCACGACCACGTGGTGACCTGGGCCAGCGACAATCCCAGCAAGCAGCATGGCCTGCCCTTGTCTGAACGGAGGGTCCTGCTGCAGACGCTCGTCGATGCCATAGCCAACCCCCGTCTCAGCCTGAAGCAGGAGCTCAGCAGTCCCTGGGCCATCACGACGATTAACCGGGCGCAAGCGCTGTGGCCCTCCCAGCAACTGTGCTTTGTGATTGGCAGCGATCTCGTGGAGCAGGTGTTGCACTGGAAGCAGGCCGATGCACTGCTGAAGCGGTGTCAACTCACGGTCGTGCCGCGAATGGGCTGGCCACTGAGCGCCGAGCTCCTCACCCCACTACGGAACTGCGGTGCCACGGTGACCCAACTGGCGCTACAGATTCCTGGAACCGCCAGCTCTCGTGCCCGCCGCCACGCAGACCCTGCCCAGATCCCTCCTGTGCTGAGACCACTGCTGGAGAAGCACGGGTTCTACGGTTTCAACGCCGATCCCAATTAAGGCTCTCCCGAAAGGCCCATGCGCATCGCCCTGGCCCAGATCAACCCCTTGGTCGGTGACCTGGCCGGCAATGCCGAGCGCATCCTCAGGGCGTGCCAGCAAGCCCAACATCAGCAGGCGGATTTGGTGGTCACACCGGAGCTGGCGCTCTGGGGCTACCCCCCCCGCGACCTGCTGCTGAGCAACGCCCTGGTGAACCAGCAACACTCCGTGATGGACCAGCTGAGCCAATCGCTGGGCTCCTGGTGCGCGGAGCTGGGGGTGCTTGTGGGCCTCGTGGAACCGGTCGCCGATGGCCAACATCCGCGCTTGTTCAATGCCATGGCCCTGATCCGCCACGGCCGCTGGCAGGTGGTGGGCCGCAAGCAACTCCTGCCCAGCTACGACGTCTTCGATGAAAGTCGTTATTTCCGTCCGGCCAGCGGCCCCTCCACCCTCAACTACGCGGTGGGCCATCGAACCTGGCGGTTGGGTCTGACCATCTGCGAAGACCTGTGGGTGGACACAACCCTCCATGGGCATCGACTCTGTGGCCCCGATCCAATCGCAGCCCTAGCCCAACAGGGTTGCGATCTGCTGCTCAACCTTTCGGCATCACCCTTCGGCCGAGAGAAAGCGGCGTTACGCCATCAGCTGGCAAGCCAGGCTGCGGTGCGTCTCCAGTGCCCCGTGGTGTACGTGAACCAGGTGGGGGGCAACGACGAACTGGTGTTTGATGGCGCCAGCTTCGTCACCCTGCCTGGCAACAACCAACCGGGCACCGTGGCCCTGGAACTACCCAGTTGTGTGGAAGCCGTCGCGGTCTGGGAGGCCACCGAAAGCCCAACACCCGCCCAAACATCCGCCACCACAGCGATGCCGGTGGAAGAAGCCCTGTTCCGAACACTGGTGCTCGGCGTGCGCGATTACGCCAACAAGTGCGGATTCAAGCAGGCCTTACTGGGCCTGAGCGGGGGCATCGATTCAGCCCTGGTGGCGGTGATTGCCGCCGCCGCCCTGGGCGGCGAACAGGTGGAGGGGCTGCTGATGCCATCCCCCTGGAGTTCCAAGGGGTCGATCGACGATGCCGCAACGCTCGCGGAACGGCTTGGGCTCCAGACTCAAACCGTGCCCATCGCACCGTTGATGCAGGCCTATGACGCCAGCCTCACGCCGGTGCTGGCGGGACCACCCGCGGATGTCACCGCCGAGAACCTGCAATCGCGGATCCGCGGCACCCTGTTGATGGCGATGGCCAACCAGCAGGGCCAGCTGCTGCTCTCCACCGGCAACAAATCCGAGCTGGCCGTGGGGTATTGCACCCTCTATGGCGACATGAACGGGGGGTTGGCGGTCATTGGCGACCTCTACAAATCCACGGTCTTCGCCATCTGCAACTGGCTCGACAGCCCGGCCTCCACGACCTGCAGGGAAGAGCTGGCCCTGCCGTTTGAAGGGGAACTGGTGGGCCGAGCGATTCGCGAGAAACCCCCCAGCGCCGAACTGCGACCCGACCAGAAAGACAGTGATTCCCTCCCGGACTACGCCGTTCTCGATCCCCTCTTGAAAGACATGATTGAGGCACGCTATGGACGAGAACAACTGCTGGAACGGGGCCACCCCTTGG
>JAYKIX010000051.1:0-6179 GCA_035286005.1 Synechococcus sp.
CACACGGTGCGGGCCGTGAGGGGAATGGCCTGGGCTGCGCCGCCGAAAAAAACGGAAGAACCAGAAAGACCCGAAAGAACCTTGATCATGGGTAGGTATGGAGGGGGTTCCTTCCCTTGCTAGCCACTTTCCGCTGACTAGGCATAAATCTGTAAACGATGACGGTTCGAGCGCAGCGGACTTGCCGCAAACACCCACCTCACCAATGCCCCCGGGCCCAACAAGCCAAGCCCTGGAGAGAAAGAATACTTGCAATATCCCTTCAAGCCTGGCTGCAACTGAGCCTTACACGTTGAACAGAAACTCCATCACGTCGCCTTCTTCCACCACATACTCCTTGCCTTCCGCCCGCAGCCAGCCCTTGTTGCGCGCTTCCGCCAAGGATCCCGCCTCCAGCAGCTGCTTGTAGCCAATGGTCTGAGCGCGGATGAAGCCCCTTTCGAAATCGGTGTGGATCACGCCGGCAGCCTGAGGTGCGGTCATGCCGGCCTTGATCGTCCAGGCGCGGGTTTCCTTTTCACCAGTGGTGAAGTAGGTGCGCAGGCCCAGCAAGCTGTAGGTGGCGCGGATCAGGCTTTGCAGGCCGCCTTCTTCCACCCCAAGACCCTCCAGGTAATCGGAGCGTTCCTCTTCGCCGAGTTCGATCAGCTCCGCTTCCACCTGGGCCGAGATGCGAACAGTTTCGGCCCCTTCCTTGGCCGCCAAGGCGATCACCTCCTCACAGAAGCTGTTGCCCGAGGCCAAATCGTCTTCGCTCACGTTGGTGGCATAAATGATCGGCTTCGCTGTGAGCAGCCCGAGGGGCTTGATCATCGCCGCCTCTTCCTCATTCAGCTCCACACTGCGGGCCGCCCCCCCCTGCTCCAGCACCTTCTGAATGCGCTCAAGAGCTGCATCTTCCACCTGCGCCTCCTTGCTGGTGCGCATCTGTTTCTTCAGGCGTTCGCGACGCTTCTCGATCTGCGCGAGATCGGCCAAGCCGAGTTCCAGATTGATCACCTCGGCATCCCTGGCCGGGCCAACGGAGCCCGACACATGGATCACGTCGTCGTCTTCAAAACAACGCACCACATGAACGATGGCGTCAACCTCACGAATGTTGGCGAGGAATTTGTTGCCCAGTCCCTCGCCCTGACTGGCCCCCTTCACCAGGCCTGCGATATCAACAAACTCCATCCGCGTGGGGATCAGTTCCTTGCTGCCACTCAGATCCGAGAGCTTCTGAAGGCGATCGTCCGGGACGGCCACGGTGCCCACATTGGGCTCGATCGTGCAGAAGGGGAAGTTGGCGGCCTGGGCCTGGGCGTTGGCCACCAGGGCGTTGAAGAGGGTCGACTTCCCAACGTTGGGAAGACCGACAATTCCGGCTTTAAGCATCGCGGGAATCTACCTGGGGTCCCCCACAGCAGTACTGCAATCCGCATCACGCCCCAGGCATGCGGCAGGCGAAACTTGTTGCGATCCGTAAAGGGACCAGGGCCATGGCCACCTCCTCCCGCCAGAGCCCATCCCGACCCGCAAACGCAGGCTTGTTGTCCCTCACCAAACTCAGCGGCCTCAAACGGCTCCGTCGACGCCGCACGCTCGCCGCTGTCACAGGGGCGCTTGTACTGCTGGGAGCTGGGGGCTGGATGCTTGGCCCCGGTCGCCAAAACAGCCGGGATCTCACTGCCTACACCGTGAACGCTGAACGCGGTTCCCTGCCCGGCGTGGTTACCGCCAGCGGTGAACTGGAGGCGGTGCGCCGGGTGAATGTGAGCCCCAAACGCCAGGGTGTGCTTCAGGCTCTTCTGGTGGACGAGGGGGACCAGGTGCGCCAGGGGCAAGTGCTGGCGCGGATGGATCCCGGCGATTTCCGCGATCGCTTCGATGAACTCCAGGCCCTTGCGGTGCAAGCCAAGGCCGACTACGACGCCCGCCGGGCCGACTACCTCCGCCGTGAGTCGCTGTTCAAGAGCGGGGCCATCAGCGCAGCCGATCTCGACGATTTCCGCGCCCGTTACCTCACCAGTCGCGCAGCACTGGTGGCGGCCCAGGAACGCCTCCAGCAGCGCAGCGTTGAAGGGGGCGAATTGCTGATCCGAGCGCCCTTCAACGGCCTGATCACCCAGCGGTTTGCTGAACCCGGTGCGTTCGTGACCCCCACCACCACGGCATCGGCCACCGCCGGTGCCACAAGCTCCTCGATCGTGGAGCTCTCACAAGGCCTCGAAGTGGCCGCCAAGGTGCCGGAAAGCGACATTGGCCGGATCCGCATCGGTCAGCAGGCCAGTGTGCGGGTGGATGCCTTCCCCGACCAACGCTTTGCCGCCCGGGTGCGTGAGATTGCCCCGAGGGCCGTTAAAACCGACAACGTCACCTCCTTCGAGGTGGAACTCGATCTGGTGGGTCCTGCCCCGGACCTACGCATCGGCATGACCGTGGATGTCGACTTTCAAACCGGTCGTACCGCCGCCAGCACGCTTGTTCCCACCGTGGCGATCGTGACCGAGGAAGGCAAACCAGGGGTGCTGCTGGTGGGGGACAAAGATCAGCCCCGCTTCCAGGCGGTGGAACTGGGGGCCAGCAGCGGGAGCCAAACCTCCATTCTCAGTGGGCTGAAGCCGGGCACAAAGGTGTTCATCGACCTTCCCCCCTGGGCCAAGAAACGCGACTAAGCCTTACCGCTCAGCCCCTGAGCTGAGAGGCTTTCCCGAAGCACCGTGCATCGTGTGAGGCCACCAAGAGCCTCACTCCTGCTGACCCCGATTCCCCAGCAATGAGCTCCCCCCAGGACAAACCCCTACTGCTGCTGGTGGACGGCCACTCCCTGGCCTTCCGCAGTTTCTATGCCTTCAGCAAAGGTGGGGAGGGGGGACTGGCCACCAAGGACGGCATTCCCACGAGCGTGACCTACGGCTTTCTCAAGGCCCTGCTCGACAACTGCAAGACCCTGCGTCCCACCGGCGTTGCGATCGCCTTCGACACCGCCGAACCCACCTTCCGCCACAAAGCCGATCCCAATTACAAGGCCCACCGCGATGCGGCCCCCGAGGTCTTTTTCCAAGACCTCAACCAGCTCCAGGTGATCCTGCGGGAGCAGCTGCAGCTGCCCCTCTGCCTGGCCCCGGGATTTGAGGCCGACGACGTGCTCGGAACCCTGGCCAACAAAGCGGCGGGCGCCGGCTGGGGAGTGCGCATCCTCAGCGGCGACCGGGACCTCTTCCAGTTGGTGGATGACGCACGCGACATTGCTGTGCTGTACATGGGCGGCGGTCCCTACGCCCGCAGCAGCGGCCCCACCCTGATCAACGAAGACGGCGTGGTAGCCAAGCTCGGGGTGGCTCCCGCGTCTGTGGTGGATCTCAAGGCCCTCACCGGCGACAGCTCCGACAACATCCCCGGGGTCAAGGGCGTGGGGCCCAAAACCGCCATCACTTTGCTCAAGGAGAACGGCGACCTGGATGCGGTGTACAGGATGCTGGAGGAAGTGGAGGCGGAGGGCCCCAAAGCCAGCCGCGGAGCCATTAAGGGCGCCCTCAAGGGGAAGCTCAGCAACGATCGCGACAACGCCTACCTCTCACGCCAGCTGGCGGAGATCCTGGTGGACATCCCCCTACCGGAAGAACCCACCCTGGAGCTCGGTCCGGTTGATGCCGACGGTCTCCAGCAGCGGCTTGAAGCGCTGGAACTCAACAGCCTGGTGCGTCAGGTGCCCGCCTTCGTGGCCACCTTCTCCCCCGGAGGCCTCGCGGCCAACGGCCACCTGCTGGAGAAGGCGAAGGGGGCCAGTGCAGCGGCCAAAGCCCAAGCCAATGCCCAGCAACGAACCGGTGCAGAAACAGCTGGCGCAAGCGCTGATGCTGACGTCAGCGCAACCGCAGAGGTTGGCGCCAGCCTTCCGGCTCTTGAACCAGAACTGATCACCACCACTGGGCAGCTCAACGCTTTGGTGGAGCGGCTGATGGCTTGCCAGGACTCCCTGGCCCCGGTGTCCGTGGACACGGAAACCAGCGATCTCAACCCGTTCAAAGCCCAACTCGTGGGGATCGGGGTGTGCTGGGGCGCTGAGCTCAGGGATCTGGCCTACATCCCGGTCGGCCACACAGCCGCGGCCACCTCAGACGGAGAGGCAGACGCTGGCGTGCCCGAGCAACTGGGTCTGGATGTGGTGCTCCAAGCCCTGGCCCCATGGCTGGCCAGCCCGGCCCACCCCAAGGCGTTGCAGAACGCCAAATACGACCGTCTGATCCTGCTGCGCCACGGCCTTGTTCTGGGAGGGGTGGTGATGGACACCCTGCTGGCGGACTATCTGCGCGATGCCGCGGCCAAGCATGGCCTCGACCTGATGGCCCAGCGGGACTACGGCATCACCCCCACGCTGTTCAGTGATTTGGTGGGCAAAGCCAAAGACGGCAAGGCCAGCAGTTTTGCCGCCGTGCCGGTCGATCAGGCCGCCCTCTATTGCGGCATGGATGTGCATCTCACCCGGCGCCTCGCTCTTGACCTGCGCCAGCAACTGACGGCCATGGGCGAGCAACTGCCGGCCCTGCTTGACCAGGTGGAATTGCCGCTCGAACCGGTTCTGGCCCTGATGGAAGCCACCGGCATCCGCATTGATGTGCCCTACCTCCAGGAGCTCTCCGCCGAACTGGGGGCCACCCTGGAACGGCTGGAAACGGACGCCCAGGAGGTGGCTGGCACCAGCTTCAACCTCGCTTCCCCCAAGCAGCTGGGGGAACTGCTGTTCGAGACCCTCGGCCTCAATCGCAAGAAATCGCGCCGCACCAAAACCGGCTGGAGCACCGACGCCACCGTTCTGGAAAAACTGGAGGGGGATCACCCCGTGGTGCCGCTGCTGCTGGAACACCGGGTGCTGAGCAAGCTCAAGAGCACCTACGTGGAAGCGCTTCCCCAGTTGGTGGAAGCGGAAACCGGCCGGGTGCACACCGACTTCAACCAGGCGGTCACCGCCACAGGCCGCCTGAGCAGCAGTAACCCCAACCTGCAGAACATCCCGGTGCGCACCGAGTTTTCACGGCGCATCCGTAAAGCCTTCCTGCCCCAGGAGGGCTGGCAACTGCTCAGTGCCGACTACTCCCAGATCGAACTGCGCATCCTCACCCACCTCTCCGGCGAGGAGGTGCTGCAGCAGGCCTACCGCGACGGGGATGACGTGCATGCCCTCACCGCCCGCCTGCTGCTGGAGAAAGACGACGTGAGTGCCGATGAGCGCCGCCTTGGCAAAACGATCAACTTCGGTGTGATCTACGGCATGGGCGCCCAGCGCTTCGCCCGCGAAACCGGCGTCAGCCAGGCGGAGGCCAAAGAGTTTCTGGCCAAATACAAGCAGCGCTACCCGAAGGTGTTCGCCTTCCTGGAGCTGCAGGAGCGGCTCGCCCTCAGCCGCGGCTACGTGGAAACGATCCTGGGCCGCCGCCGCCCCTTCCACTTCGATCGCAATGGCCTCGGCCGCCTGCTGGGCAAGGATCCCCTCGAAATCGATCTGGATGTGGCACGGCGCGGCGGGATGGAGGCCCAGCAGTTGCGGGCTGCCGCCAACGCACCGATCCAGGGCTCCAGTGCTGACATCATCAAGCTGGCGATGGTGCAGCTGCAGGCGGCCTTGGAGCAACAAGGTCTACCGGCCCGGCTGCTGCTGCAGGTGCACGACGAACTGGTGCTGGAGGTGGATCCCGCTGCCCTCGAGCCGGTGCGTCAGCTGGTGGTGCAGACCATGGAGAACGCCATCCAATTGAGCGTTCCCCTGGTGGTGGAAACCGGCTGCGGGGCCAACTGGATGGAAGCGAAATAGGGCCGTCGCCGTAACCTCGCCGGCAGCGCCTGATCGTTCCTGTGTCCCTGCGGTTCACCAACACCCTCACCCGCCGCACGGAACCGTTTCAGCCCCTCAAAGACGGTCAGGTGAGCATCTACTGCTGCGGCGTGACGGTCTACGACCTCTGCCACCTGGGCCATGCCCGCAGCTACATCAACTGGGATGTGCTGCGCCGTTATCTGCTCTGGCGCGGCTATGCGGTGACCTTCGTTCAGAACTTCACCGACATCGACGACAAGATCCTCAAACGGGCCAGTGAGGAGAACTCCTCGATGACGGAGGTCAGCGAGCGCAACATCGATGCCTTCCACAAAGATATGGATGCACTGGGGATTCTCAGGCCGGACCGGATGCCCCGTGC
>JAYKIX010000052.1:0-5913 GCA_035286005.1 Synechococcus sp.
TTTGCGGCAGGGTGAAGCCTGAGTTCATGTGCTGCACGTCGAGCATCACGTAGGTGAGCCAGAGCAACAGGGCTGCAATGCCAGATCCAGCCGCCACCTTGGCGATGTTGCGCAGCAGGAGCTCCACCAGGCTGACGTTTTTCACAACACGGGTTCAAGAGCTGCCATCCTGAACGATCAGGCCTGCTTTTGGCGCTTGTGACCCTCAATTCACCACTGATCAGCTTGGTGGTCCTGGTGGGGCTGTTCGCGGTTCTGCAGGTCTGGTGGCTGGGCTCGCTGATGCGACGTCGACAGCGCAACCGCTTAGCAGCGCCGCTCAGTTCCAAGGATTTTCGGGACCAGCTGGAGCGGATTTTTCGGGCGAACTGAGCGACTGTTTCATTACCGCGTTACCTGGATCTGCTGAATCGCCCCATCGTTGTGCCTTAGATACCAGCGGCAGTCTGGGCCTGCCCAGTGGTTGTAGAGCACGGCACCTTGAATGCCCCAGGGATTTTGCCCAGGCCAAACCTGATCGAAGCTGATCTCCTGCGCCTTTAGCAGCTTCTGGTTGCGGGTGTCCTGGGCTTCCTGATCAGGAAGCACGCCGAGGTCGATGAGGCGAAAGCGTTCGGCTCCGGTGAAGCGGGTCATTCAGCGCAGCCGGCTTTCTCAGGGCTGAATGATGACACGTTGCATCGTTGCCGTGTCTTCGGCGGCTTGCCGTCCTCTGGTTCGGCGTTCAGGCTGGTGGAATGGCCTCTGTTCTCAAGATCCGCACGCTGACACGAGCGGATGTGCCGTTGATCACGACCTGGGCACGCGACGAGGGCTTTGCCCCCGGGAAAGGGGATGTGGGCATTTTTCGCCAGACAGACCGGCAAGGAATCTGGGTGGGATGCCTGGCTGGGGAGCCGATCGGCTGTATCGCCGGTGTTCGTTACAACCTTGCCTACGGCTTCATTGGCCTTTACATCGTTCGTCCTGATCAGCGGGGCCATGGCTACGGGCGTGAACTCTGGCAGCAGGCGCTCGACCATCTCCACGATGTGGCCTGTATTGGTCTTGAGGCGGCTGAAGATCGCATCACCGACTACGCCAGTTGGGGATTTAAGCCGGCGTCACCCACCATTCGCTGGCAGCGTTCTGCCGTGGGATCGGCAGGTTGTTCAGCGGTTCTATTTCTTCCTGGAGGGTTGCAAATGCTGTGGGGCGAGGCCATCCCTGAGCAGCCTCTCCAGGTGTATGACGCTCAGCGTGAACTGAGCCCACGCCCCCATTTCCTCTCCGACTGGCTTCATCATCCAGCTGGCACCGTGCTGGCGTTGCTGGATCGCAACCAGGCTTGCCACGGGTTTGCTCGCATTCGACCCTGCCTGCTCAAGGTGGGAGAGGGGTGGCGCATTGGTCCGTTGCTGGCTGACACTCCGGCGCTTGCTGAGCTGTTGATCCGGCAGCTGCTTCAAACCCATCCGGGTGTGGTGATTCTTGATTCACCAGGCGCCAACGCCAAGGCACCTTCGGTGATGGAGGGGCTCGGTTTCACTGCGATGGGCCGCACCTTGCGCATGTATCGCGGTGTGATGCCGCAGCAAGGTCTTGAGGATGTTTATGGCCTGGCCTGTTTGGAACTGGGTTAGTGCTTCAGAACAGCAACGCAACGCTCAAATCTGCACCATGCCGCAGCGCATTCCCTTCAGCACGGCTTGCACGCGGTTGTTCACGCCCAGGGTTTTGAGCAGGCGTTTGGTGTAAGTGCGGGAGGTTTCTTCACTCACGACCAATTCTTCGGCAATCTCCCGATCGGAGAGCCCTTGGGCCAGGCGATCCAAGACCTCATATTCCCGAGGGGTGAGCCGGGGGCAGCTGAGATAGGGCAGATGGCCAGAACGAAGGGATTCACTCCGGTAGTAGTGATGGCCCATCACTGCCAACACTGCAGCTTCCAGTGGTTTGCGGTCTTCGATGATGTCGGCTTCAGCCACCACTGCTTCCAGCCAGGGAGCGTTGGCGTACTCGACCGGAATGGAATCACCGAGGGCGAGAACCACCACCTTCAGGCCAGGCTGCAGTTTGCGCGCCTTCTGGGTGAGTTCAAAGCCGTTTCCTTTCTCCAGCCGATCTGTGCAGATCAGCAGATCGAATTTTTCTTCTTGCAGGTAGTTCAGGCAGCTGTCTTCGTCGGTGACGGCACAGCCAATTTTTCCTTGATCGCGAAAGCTTTCACAAAAACAACGCAGGAAGAAGCGCCCTTTCATGGCCAAGGCGACCTTGCCATTCACCGAGACGCAGAGCAAGCGGTCATCGTTGTTCTGATCGTTTTGGTTCAGGAGATAAGGGGTGAGATCCATGTGCCCTCGGGCAGTGAAGAGAGGTCCGCGTCTGCGTCCTCCCATTCACAGGTTGATGCTCTCAGTGTGCGACGTCGCAGGGTCTCTGCTCAGTCGTCATAAACCCGGCACTCGGGTGCATCGGGGTTGAGGTCGCAGTGCAGCTCCAGAGCGGTGGGGTCGTGGTGATCATCTGGATGATTTTTCTGGTAGGTCTCGAGTTGGGCGAGTTCTTCGCTGAAGTGCGCTTCCTTGGCCTGGTCGCCGTTTTTGCGGGCCGCTTCGATTTCAAAGCGATCGCGGCTGATGTGCTTCTCGATGCTGTCCATGCGCCGGGAAAGATGACCCTAATCACCTAGGGCTGATGAAGGGGCTGAAGCAACCCCCATTCGGGGACCATTCATTGATCCCAAATGGGGGGAGACGGTATCAGCTTGCTTCAGGCAAGGTTGCTTCTAATCCGTAGGAGCTGAAGCTCATGTCGGTCCCTCCCGCCATCACCATTGGTGAGCTGGAAGCGAAGTATCCGCTCTATTGCAAAGCCCTACGCCTGCTGCTGCTGGAAGGCCGTAGCAGTGAGCAGTTGCAACGCACGCTCTGTTGGGACCGCCTTCATACCCTCCATCATTCCCTGCCCCGCCGTTACAAGGCCCCTGACCATCTGGTGGCCATGTATCAGCGCGAGATCAAGGATCAGCGGGCTCAGTTGGCCTGTTCGTAACTTCACTCCCATCCCTCCTTCAGCCTGAAAAGCCCCCCGTCGGTTGAGGCCGGCGGGGGCTTTTGAGCGTGGGCTTAGCCGGCTTTCGTGCGGCGCCTGCGCTTGGTTTTCACCGGTTCTGGGGCCATGCGCTGATAGAGCGTTTCTGGATGCAGAAACTGCATCGGCATGGCTTGATTCAAGCGCTGCAGGCGTTGCCAGCACACTGAATCTTGAGCCTCAGTGAGGCTGGCTCCGTCTTGAACCAGCAGTTGAAGTGCCTTGAGATAGATGGTTTGGCTGTCGCGCAACTCCTGGAGGCTGAGTTGCGTTGTGAACGTGGATGCGGTTCCCATAGTCAGACTCCCGCGCGGGCAAGAAGGGCGTAGGCGCTTTGACGCGGAGAGGCGAGAGGAGACAGTTCAGCGCTGATCCGCTTCTGGCCGTGATGGCCTTCCAGGATCATTCGACTACCCATCAACACCAACTGAAACGTCCACTGATCGATGGCAAAGCTCATGCGATGCACTCAACTCCAACAACAAGGCGCTTAAGCCTTCAAAGACACTGCAGGGTGGGGTTCGCTCTTGTCAGCACCCATTTGGGGACAGTTGCGACATGAGCTCTGAGGCCTCATTAAGGTGAGGTATGGGCGAATCCCCCAAGCGGTTGTCGATTGAGCAAGAGCTTGAAAAGGCTCAGCAACTGGGCCGCTGGCTTGCCGACGACGAACTGACTGCTGAGGCGGAGCAGCGGGCGCAGCAATTGGCTGAGGCGCAGCACACAGCATCGCTGCGTACCCGTTTGACCGTGCTTACGGTGGTGTGTGTGTTGATCCCGCCGCTGTGGCCGCTGGCCCTGGGGCTCACGATGTATCTGCTGTTTCCCCGCACAGCGATGCGGCTCTTTTTGGCGGCTGGTGTGGGCTTCAGCCTGGTGGTGTTGGCAGGGGTTGGCGTGTCGGTGGGCCTGCTGCTCTGGTTGATTTCAATCCTGGTTTAGGGGGCCTGGCGTTGGCCTGATCATCGGGGCATGGTGGGGGCTCCAGAGATGCAGATCGATGAGCTGGCAGGAGCTCGAGCGCTTGGTGATCGATGTGGAAACCGATCCTGTGATTCGTCGTGCGATGAAGTGTTGTCGATCACGGCCTGAGTTCGTGCTGGCGGCACGACGATTGGGTTATCGCATCACGCGGGTGGATCTGCAGCTGGCGCTGGAGGAGGAGATGCGGGAACAACGAATGACCGCGGATTGGTTGGCCGCCGAGCAACTCATGTTTGGGGATGGCTGAGGAAGAGAACTTCGGCGGGGGTGTTGGCTCGGTGGAGCACCGCGTTGCGATGCGGGAAGCGACCAAAGCGTTGGATCACACTCCGATGGCGTCTGGCCACCCTGGCGGTCGCTTCATCGGCATAGCGTTCAATCAGCGCAACCCCTTTGATCTGGTTGCAAAGAGATTCACTGTGTAGGTAGGGCATCAACCAGAACTGGCGTTTAACCCGTTGCGGCTCGACATCCAACCAACCTCTTTGGACGGCTCTGTCGCTGAGGCTGATGGCCTTGGCATCACCGTTGAAAGCGCGTGCGTCTCCACGCCAAGCGTGGCGGCTGAATTGATCAAGGAGCAGCACGAGGGCCAGCGCGGTGTCTGCTTTGTCTTCCCAATCACGAAGTCTGCCGTTTTGGGCCTGCGCGCACAGATCCCCGAACCGCTGACGGATGCATTGATCGAGTGCATCGTTTTGGCAAAACCACTGCCTTGGCCGAAGGGTTTCAAACCAAAAGTGAACGATGGCTTGCGGTGCAAGATTGCAGGGATCTCCCGATGTGTGTTCTCCGTTCTCGAACGAGGGCCCCCTTGCTGGTCGTAGCAACGGATCACCAGGTTCGAGCTTGCGAATCATGGGTCAGGGGACAGGACAAGAGATTGCAGAATGCGCACCATCGAAGAGGTGCCTGATGGTGAAGAGCCTGCGTTTGCTGTTCAGCCTTTGTTGTGCCGTTCTGATTGTGCTCTGCTTTGGACCTGTGGCACCCGCTTGGGCGGCGGATCTGCGCATTGGCGATGTGCGCCTGGCCCCTTGTGATCAGTCGGATCCTGGCGCCCAACCTGGCCCGAGCGGCGATCCTCGCCGCGCGGGGGTCACGCGCACGGCTGGTGCCAGTTGCTATGTCCTGAGCGGGACTGTGGACAATCCGGCCAGAAAAACGATTTACGACACGGATGTGTATGCCCGCATCCTTGATGCCAGTGGCGAACCTGTTCTCCAGAACCGCACGCGGGTGGGTTCGATTGGTGATGTGGAACCCGGCGACCATCCCTTTGCCCTGCGTCTGGCGGTTCCGGCTGGGACCCCTGGACCCTTTGAGGTGTCCAATGCCCGTGCCCGCGGCTTTGGTGCTCCCGTACGCACGCGTGCAACCGACGAGGCTGATTTATTGCCTCTCGAGCAGCAGGTGATGACGCCAAGGATGCAGGTGAGGTCCTTAAAGGCCCTTCCTTAAACGGGTGTCTTGGCCTCTGTGCTGATTCACAACCCTGGGGGCTTGAACCAGCGCCGAGTCATCAATCCAACCGGCGATGCGCAGAGCGTCTGTATCGGCAATACCGGGGAACCCAAGAGCTGACGGAAGCGCAGGGCAGCGCCACACTGAGTCAAAAAGAGACCACCATGCGCAAACTCGTGATCAGCTCAATTAGCTCATTCGCTTCTCACCACGGCGCTACCGCAAAGTGCTAAAGCGGAGCTCGATCAATACAGTTATTGGTATGGATTTGTGCTTGGAGCAGGGGCAACGATGTGCGCCCTGCTTCATGAAGGTCTTGTGTCAAGAACGGCTGTAGTTAACTACAGCAAAGGATTTTTCCCTGAAATACGAAACACGTCACCAAGATCTGCG
>JAYKIX010000053.1:0-6524 GCA_035286005.1 Synechococcus sp.
CGTGCGGCGGGACTCAGCGCAGGGAATACAGGGAGAGGAAGAAGGCAAATGCCAGAGCCATGCTGCCGAAGATCAGCACGTTTTTCTGGCCGGGGGTGAGCCTGTTCACCCCGAGGCCGAAATCAAGGTTCTCCTCAAAGCCACTGGCCTTGGTGGCCGGTCCGATGTCTCGGAAGGCACCCACCCGGCTGCGGCACACCGGACAGCGGAAGCTGACGGCATCGAGGTCTTCAAAGGCGGTGCCGGAGGTGATCCCCAGCTTCTTCACGCCTTCAGCGGGGTCATACACATAGCCGCAGCTGCGGCACTCGAAGCGGTGGGTACGGGGATCGCTGGTGGGCTCCGCGTCAGCCTCGATCGCGACAGCTTCCTGGGCCGAGGAGGGTGGAATCTCCGGCTCGTTTTGCTCGAGATCGGCTTGCTTCGATCCGACTATCTCTTCGCTCACCACTACTCAATCCGTGTCCGGCAACTCTATCGGGGGCGTCAGAAGGTGGTGGTGAATGCCAGACTGCCCTCCAGGTCGGGCTTGTCCATGTTCGCGCTGCCGGGTTACGACGCCTTTCTGGGCTTCCTGCTGATTGCAGCAGCGGTTCCAGTGTTGGCGTTGGTGACCAACAAGCTCCTTGCACCCCGTAGTCAGCAGGGTGAGAGGGAGATCACCTATGAGTCGGGCATGGAGCCCATTGGCGGTGCCTGGATTCAGTTCAACATCCGCTACTACATGTTTGCGCTGGTCTTCGTCATCTTCGATGTGGAGACCGTCTTTCTGTATCCCTGGGCTGTGGCGTTCCACCGTCTGGGTCTGTTGGCCTTCATTGAGGCCTTGATTTTCATTGCCATCCTTGTGGTGGCTTTGGCCTATGCCTGGCGCAAAGGCGCCCTTGAGTGGAGCTGAGCTGATGCCTGAATCAACCTCCCCATCGATCACCGCAGTCCGCGATTTGCGGGGCGCCAGCTGCGGACCTGTCGCTGGTGCTGCCGAAGGGGCTCCGGCGGTCACCACCGATTTGAGTGAGAACGTGATTCTCACCAGCCTCGATGACCTGCACAACTGGGCCCGTCTGAGCAGCCTCTGGCCCCTGCTCTATGGCACGGCCTGCTGCTTTATCGAATTTGCGGCCCTGATCGGCTCCCGCTTCGATTTCGACCGCTTTGGCTTGGTGCCCCGCAGTTCACCCAGGCAGGCTGATCTGTTGATCGTGGCGGGCACGGTGACCATGAAGATGGCGCCGGCTCTGGTGAGGCTCTACGAACAGATGCCGGAGCCCAAGTATGTGATTGCCATGGGTGCTTGCACGATTACCGGTGGCATGTTCAGCGCCGATTCCACCACCGCTGTGCGTGGCGTCGACAAGCTGATCCCCGTGGATCTCTATTTGCCAGGCTGCCCGCCCCGCCCGGAGGCGATTTTTGATGCGGTGATCAAGCTGCGTAAGAAAGTGGCGAACGAGTCGGTCAGCGATCGCCGCCAGCTGCAGCAAACCCATCGCTACTGCACCGTGAAGCATGCGATGAAGCCTGTTGAACCGATCGTCACGGGCGCCTATCTCCAGGCCGACACCCAGATTGCGGCCCTCAAGTCTGGGGCGGGTTTGGCCATGCCCTCGTTGGCGGAGCCGGCGGTGGCGGCGCAACCCTCTGAGTCTTCTCCTTCTTGAGCTGATCCGTCATGAGTGAGACCCCGAATTCCTCAGCGCAAAACGCCGCGGACGAGTCACAGCTGCCTGTGGCTCCCCAGCGAGGCCCGGTCAGCCAGTGGCTCCAGCAACAGGGCTTTGACCATGAATTGTTGCCCCCAGATCACCTTGGGGTGGAATCCATTGCCGTTGATCCGGTGTTTCTCCCCGTGATTGCGGCGGCCCTCAAGGGGCATGGGTTCGATTATCTCCAATGCCAAGGGGGCTATGACGAGGGCCCTGGGCAGCGCCTGGTTTGCTTCTATCACCTGGTGGCCATGGCGGAAATCGCTGATGGCAAAGCCGATGTGGTGCGGGAAGTGCGCGTGAAAGTGTTTCTGCCGCGCGATGGTGAACCATCGTTGCCCAGCCTTTATGGGCTGTTTCGCGGTGCCGATTGGCAGGAGCGCGAAACCTTCGACATGTTCGGCATTCGTTTTGAAGGACATCCCCATCCCAAGCGCCTGCTGATGCCGGAAGACTGGAAGGGTTGGCCGCTGCGCAAGGACTATGTGCAGCCCGATTTTTACGAAATGCAGGACGCTTACTGAATCGCTGCGCCCCGGTGTTCTCCTCAGCGGTCAGCTGGCGGCTGCCGCCTGTTGCTTTTCTGATTTGTAGCGGCGGTAGAAGCGCATCACGCCCAGTGCCAGGCTGCGGGAGTCATGGCGCAAGGTGGCCGTGGGTCTGCTGCCTTGCAATGGAGCTTCCATCACGTCGTAGCCCTGGTTTTGCAGCTCACGTCGGTTGCACAGCACCGGCTCGGCCCCGCGGGAGCGGTAATGGGCGATCAAGGGTGAGTCGGGGAGCTTTTCCTGGGCCAGCACCGCTGTAAACAGTCGTTTGCTCACCCCGAGGCTGGCCAGTTGGGCTTCGATGGCACGCAGATGGCCACTGACATCCAGACCATCGGTTTCACCGGGCTGGGTCATCAGATTGCAGATGTAGAGCCGGGGAGCGCGACTGCGCTGAATCGCCGTCACCAGTTCTGGCACGAGCAGATTGGGCAGCAACGAGGTGTACAGGCTGCCCGGGCCCAGCAGGATCAGATCGGCGTTGGCGATGGCCTCAAGAGCCCGCGGCAGGGCGGGTGGTTGCTCGGGAAGGCAGCCCAAACGCACGATCGGGCTGGGGGCATGGCCGATGGCCGATTCCCCCTCCAGTCGCTGTCCGTTTTCCAGTTCGGCCCACAGGCGCACATCCACGTTGGTGGCCGGCACCACCTGGCCTTGCACCGCCAGCACGCGGCTGGAGGCGGTGATCGCCGTTTCGAGGCTGCCGGTGATCGCGGTGAGCGCGGAGAGGAACAAATTGCCAAAGCTGTGCCCTTCCAGGCCGGCCCCGGCGGAGAAGCGGTATTGGAACAACCGCGTGAGCAAGGGTTCTTCGGTGGAGAGGGCAGCCAGGCAATTGCGAATATCGCCCGGAGGTTGCACCCCCAGTTCTCGCCGCAACACGCCACTACTGCCGCCGTCGTCGGCAACGGTCACGATCGCCGTGATGTTGGAGCTATAGCGCTTCAGACCGCTGAGCAGGGTGGAGAGCCCCGTGCCACCGCCAATCGCCACGATGTTGGGTCCGCGATTGAGGCGGCTTTTGGCCCGCAGGGCGTCCACCAGCACCGTGTCTTTCTCTGGGGCCAGAGCCTGTTGGATCGACCCAAAGCTGCGGCCCTGTCCCCACACCAGCAGTCCGATGCCGATCAGCACCACCAAAGGGCCGGTGATCCCCCGGGGCAAGACTTGGGTGATCCAGCTCAGCGCTTCTTGAATCGCCCAGAGGGTCCAGTAGATCGGCTGCAGGTCGGCCCACACGGCTGCACCCACTAACGCCAGCACCAGGCCAATGCCCGAGGTGAGCACCCAGCGTTTCACCACCAGGCCCGGTTGCAGCCAGCGCACGGCCCTGCGCGAGCGGTTCATCAGATCCCGTTGCCGCTCCGCCTGCATGGCACGCAATGCTTCCCGGCGCCGTCCGCGCCGCCTCCTCGGTCTTGGTGGAGGTTTAGACGCGCTCAACGTTTGGGAGCAATCAATGGCACTGACTGAACTGTACGGAAGTTGGCTGGATCCACCACCCTTCTTGTCAGACCATGCAGGATGGGCATCAAGCCCTGCCTAGTTCTCCGGCGTGCAGAGCCTCACGGCATCGTTTCCATCCTTGTCCACACCTGTGGTGGAGATGCGTGATCTCACCATGCAGTGGGGTGCGCGTCGGGTGCTGGATCGCGTCAACCTCACCATGGAGCCCGGTCAAAGGCTGGCGGTGGTGGGGCCCTCAGGGGCAGGCAAGTCAACCGTTTTGCGGCTGCTAGCGGGGCTGCAATTGCCCACCGCCGGCGAACTGCGCCTGTTTGGGGAGCTGCAGCAGTACCTGCGATTGGATCAGCGTCACCCCCAGGATGTGCGTTTTGTGTTTCAGAATCCGGCCCTCCTGGCCTCCCTCACGGTGGAGGAAAACGTGGGGTTTTTGTTGACGCGCCTCGGCCGCCTCAAGCCTCGGCAGATACGTGAACGGGTGATGGCCTGTCTGGAGGCGGTGGGGTTGCACGATGTGGCCGATCACTATCCCGGCCAACTCAGCGGTGGCATGCAGAAGCGGGTGAGCTTTGCGCGGGCCCTGGTGGATGATCCAGACCGTGGTGATGGAGCGATGCCGCTGATGCTCTACGACGAACCCACGGCGGGGTTGGATCCCGTGGCCTGCACACGGATCGAAGACCTGATCGTCACCACCACGGAAGTGGCGAAGGGGTGCTCTGTGGTGGTGAGCCATGTGCACAGCACGATTGAGCGCACGGCTGAGCGGGTGGCCTTGCTCTATGGGGGAAAGTTTCGCTGGGATGGCTCGATCGAGGACTATCGCCGCACCGATAACCCCTATGTCGAACAATTCAGGACCGGTAACCTGCACGGACCGATGCAACCCACCGATCACTGATTGCCATGCGTCGCAGCGTCCGTGAAGCAATCGTCGGGTTTTCCATCGTTGGAGCGCTGGTTGGCTTCGCGGGCACGATGCTCTGGCTGCGCGGCGTGCGCCTTGGATCCGAAACCTGGACGGTGACGGCGAATTTTGCCGATGCCAGTGGCCTCGCTGAGCGTTCTCCGGTCACCTACCGCGGCATCGTCGTGGGGGTGGTCAAGGAGGTGTCCGTGACATCGGCTTCGGTCAAAGCCGTGTTGGAACTCAACGACAACACGCTGAAGCTGCCGATGCCCGTGATGGCCACGGTGGGCTCCGGTTCCTTGTTGGGGGGGTCGGCGCAGGTCAATTTGGTGAGTGCAGGCAATTCCGCTTTGATCACGGCGGCAACGCCTGGTCCAAAAGCGCAAGGCTGTCAGCCAGCCCAGGTGTTATGTGCCGGGGGGATGATTCAGGGCCAGGACGCCGCCAGCCTCGATTCCGTGACTGCCACCCTGCAGCGCCTGCTGTCGCAAGTGGAAGACCAGAAGCTGGTGTCGAGCTTGGTGAATTCGTCCAAGCAGTTCGACGCTGTGGCGATGGAGGCGAGAACGGCGTTGCGTCAGTTGAATGTGGAGCTGAAACGCGCTTCGCCTGCGATCGACAACCTCAACCAGGCAACGGCGGAGGCGGCTCAGGCCGCAACCCACATCAAAAATGTGTCGGGCGCTTTGGATAATCCTCAAACGGTGTCAGAGCTCCAGCAAACCGTTTCGAACGCCCGCTCCTTGACGCAGCGGTTTGATGCCGTGGGCGGCGATCTGAAGAAGCTCACGGACGACCCCCAGTTCTTGAAGTCGATTCGCGATGTGGCGGTCGGTCTGGGCGCCTTCTTCCAAGAGTTGTACCCAGCCCAGACCGGTAAGCCCTGAGACGCGCTCGACAGGATTGGGGGCGAATTCGTTCCCGATACGTGCCTGTTCCGTAACGGTTTTGTGCCAATGCCGGGTTGAGGCCGGCGGGGTTGTGCTTGAGATGTCAGCCTCCGTCAGGTCACCGTATTGATCGCCTCCATGGCAATCGCGGCGATCGCCTGGTCGCTGGCCTTGGGCAGTTGCACGTATTTGCCTCCGGCCGCTTCGGCAAGGTCTTTGCCCATGCCGCTGCCAATGAACTTGCGCTCGGTGTCGATCACCAGCAGCTTGATCCCCAGCATCCGGTAGCGGGACGCCACATCCAGCACCTCCTGTTTGAGATCGGGCTTCTCGTCTCCTTCCAGTTCCGGTTGGCCCAGGGAGGTGCTGAGGGGCACGTTGCCGCGTCCATCGGTAATGGCCACCACCACCACCTGGCCGAGATCGCCAGTGGCTAGGGCATTGGCCCCCACGCGGGCTGCTTGGGTGAGGCCGTGGGCGAGGGGCGAACCGCCGCCGCAGGGCATCGATTCCAGGCGTCGGCGCGCGGCGGTGATCGAGCGGGTGGGGGGGAGCAACACTTCGGCCTGGTCGCCGCGGAAGGGGATCAGCGCCACCTCATCGCGGTTTTCGTAGGCCTCAGTGAGCAGCCGGATCACGGCACCCTTGGCGCTCTGCATGCGGTTGAGTGCCATCGAGCCGCTGGCGTCCACAAGGAAGATCACCAGGGCCCCGGATTGGCGTTGCAGCAGCTTGGCGCGCAGATCCGATTCCTCCACGATCACGGCCCGGTCGGGCTGACGGGCACGGCGCGCCTTCTGATACGGAGCTGCTGCCCGCAGGGTGGCGTCCACGGCAATGCGGCGCACGGGCCCGCGGGGGAGGATCGGTTTCACATAGCGGCCGCGGCTGTCGCTGAGCACCACTGAACGGCTGCCGCTGTTGCCACTCTTGGCCTTGGCGGAGGAGAACAGCAGCAGATCGGGATCGATCGCCACCGCTTCAGGGTCGAGCATGAACTCCTCGG
>JAYKIX010000054.1:0-21721 GCA_035286005.1 Synechococcus sp.
TACCTCAAAGAAGGTATGGAGGTGAGTGTCGTTTCCTGGAACGACAAGCCTTTGGAAGTGGAACTGCCCAATTCCGTGGTTCTGGAAATCACCCAGACCGATCCCGGGGTGAAGGGCGATACCGCCACGGGAGGCACCAAGCCGGCCATCCTGGAAACGGGTGCTCAAGTGATGGTTCCTCTCTTTCTCTCCATCGGAGAGAAAATCAAGGTGGATACCCGCAATGATTCCTACCTGGGTCGGGAGAACGGATGACCATGCAGCTTGATCACGATCAGCTCCATCGCCTGTTGGAGGTGCTCTCTGACAGCGATATCCAGGAATTCCGTCTGGAAGGAGAGGATTTCCGTCTGGAAGTGCGTCGCAATCTGCCAGGGGTTGCCGTTGCCGCGACTCCTATGGCAGCGGTTGCGGCCGCCCCGGTTGCTCCGCTGCAGGTGTCGCACGAAACCTCAGCTCCCAGCACTCCCCCTCCTTCGGTTCCGGCATCTCGCTCGGATTTAGTCGATATCACTGCTCCCATGGTGGGCACCTTCTACAGAGCCCCTGCTCCCGGTGAAGCTCCCTTTGTGGAAGTGGGCACTCGGATTGGGGTGGGTCAGACGGTTTGCATCCTTGAAGCCATGAAGCTCATGAATGAGCTGGAAGCTGAGGCGGCAGGTGAAGTCGTGGAGATCTTGGTCGATAACGGAACACCCGTTGAATTCGGCCAGGTGCTGATGCGCGTGAAGCCAGGCTGAGGCTGGTTTAGCCGCCGCTGAGATCCCAGGCAGCCTGGATCGCCGCCAGCATGCTGGCTGATCGGGCTGTCCCTTGACCTGCAATCTCAAATCCTGTGCCGTGGTCGGGTGAAGTGCGCAAAAAGGGCAGTCCCAGGCTCGTATTGACGGCTTGGTCGAACGCCAGCAGTTTCACAGGGATCAATCCTTGGTCGTGGTACAGGGCCAAATAACCGTCTGGTGTGTTGGGGTGCTCTCCAGTTGTCCAGGCTTCGCCAGCGCTCAGCCAGCAGGTGTCCGGTGGCAGAGGTCCGGTCACTGTCACATCGGGATTGGCGTCGGCCCATTGCTGAAGGGTGGGCTTGAGCCAGTTGATTTCGTCTCGCCCCAGTTGGCCGTTTTCCCCGGCATGGGGATTCAGACCAGCGACGTGCAGGCGTGGATGCTCTCGGAAGCGCTTGCAGAAGCTGGCCAGGGTATCGAGCTTGCTACGCACCCGCTCAGGATTCAACGCCTTGGGTACATCGCTGAGTGGGATGTGAGTGGTGGCCAAGAGAGTGTTCAGCCTCCAGCCGCTTTGCGGTGAAACGGCGGTGAACAGCATTGAGGCTTGTTCAACACCCCCCAGTTCCGCCAGCCGTTCAGTTTGTCCTGGATAGAAATGGCCCGCAGCATGCCAGTTGTGTTTCGCGATCGGGGCGGTGACCAACGCTTTTGCCTTGCCGGTGAGTGCATGGTCTGCGGCTTGGGTAAGCCAGTGGAAGCTGGCCTCTCCGCCTGCGGCTGTTGGTTCGCCGGCCTGGGCTGCGTTGCTCAGGGGTAGGTCGTCGATCTCGAGGTTGGCGGGATCGGCGAGGGGTCCATGCCAATGCTGGCGCAGTGTCTGATAGGTCGCTTCCAGCGTGCTTCGGCAGCCCACCAGAAGAGGACGCATGGCCGCGGGGCAGTGCGGGGAGCCGAGGGCCTTGAGGGTGACTTCCATGCCAATTCCGGCTGGATCACCGAGGGCAATCACAAGGCGCTGATTAGCGTCAGTGGGTTCGCTGAACATGACCATGCTCCGCTGGTTGCTGCTGGGGTTGCTGATCTTCGGCTTGGGGACAGGCTTCAAGAACGGCTGGCTGCAGGTGGATTGGCGTCGTCTCCTTGAGGATGCCGGATTCGACCTTGGGGAGTCTGATCAGCCGCTGCGACTGCACGAGAATCCCCTGCTTAAGCCTCCTGTGCGCAAGGTTCCCCGGGATTAAGCCCTTCCTGCTCCAAGCAGTCGCGCATGCCACTGCGGAAGTCTGCATGTAAGAGCTGGTAGCCAAGCTCTTGGCAGAGACGTTGGTTGCTCACTCTGCGGTTTTCTGCCCAAAACGAACGTGCCATTGGGCTCATGGTTTCCATGGCTTCCGCATAGGGGCGGGCCGCTGGAAGGATCTCCCCTAAGAGGTCTGCGGCGTATCGCTGCACATCTGCAGGCTCAGCGGGAAGGTCATCGCAAATATTCACCACCTGCGGTCTCTTTCCTTTTGAAGCTTGATCGATGAGATGGAGGCAGGCACCAGCAATGTCTTCCACATGCACGCGGGAGAACACATGGCCTGGTTTGTGGATCGGGCGGATCTCGCCGCGGCGAATGGCCTGAAAAGGTGAGCGTCCTGGCCCGTAGATGCCTGGCAAGCGCAGAATCTGCACAGGGAGATCGGTGTTCAGCCAGGCCTGCTCGCAGGCGAGTCTGCGTTGGCTGCGTTCCTGGGTTGGTACAGCAGCGTCTTCCTCTCGGACCCACGCACCGTTGCGGTCTCCGTATACCCCGGTGGTGGAGAGGTAGCCCACCCATTGGAGGGGCATCGCACGAATGGCTTGTTCCAGGCAGCGCAGAACGGGATCCTGGCCGTCCCGTTCTGGAGCAATCGTGCTGATCAGGTGGGTGACATCACTCAGCTGTGACCTCGAAGGGAATCGACCCAGCTGACTGTCGAAGCACAGCACCTCCTCGTTGTTGTCGTCAGGTGGAAGGCGGCTGGTGGTGATCACCCGGGTTCCAAGGGAGCGAGCAAGGGAGGCGATGCGGCTCCCGCTGAAGCCGGCTCCCAGCACTAGCAGGGTGGCACCATCGGGCAGGGGCTCGGATCGGTTGACAAGCTGATTCAGCATCAGTACAAGTGTATTAGTTCATTCCTGCGGGTCCTCCATGACCAGCTCATCTCTCTACCTAGCGTCAGCAAGTGCAACCATCGTGCCGCGTCGCACCTCTTCGCGCCTGCGGATGCCTCAGTGCATGGGTGCTCTTACAGCAGCAGCGCTTCTCACCGGTGCGTTGCTTCTGGCCCCTGAGCAGCCTCAGCAACAGGCGTCGATTTGCGAGCGGCATCACTCGTCGACTGTGTGTCGCGTGTGGTGAGAGGGCGTATCAGGCTGCTTGGAGCGCCCATCCGCCAGGGCGGGAATCATCGCCGCGTCCACGGTGATGGAGCGGAGCAGGGGCGGTGGAATTGAGTTCCGGTTGCGCCCATTGCAGAAGGCGCATGGCCAGGCGTAGATCGCCGTCCATCCAGGCGCGGATGGCCATGGCGCGTCGTGGATCGTAGAAGCGCTGACGCCTGTACCAATCGAAGGCATCGGCGTCGGACTTGTGGCCATTGCAAGACAGGCATGCGGGCACACAGTTTTCAGTGACGCTCAAGCCCCCGCGGCATTGGGGAAGAATATGATCAATCGATTCTGAAGGTTTGCCGCAATAAATACAACTTTTACCGGTATAAGTGTGGAGCGATTGACGCCAACGTCGGACTCGCATTTTGGGGCAGAGTTCATCGAGGAAAACCGCGTCCCTGTTATGCATCCGAGTGTCTCGGTTGGGCGTAGTTTGCCGGGTTTTGCCTGCGAGTCAATGTGTCGAAGACTGCATTTTTTCAAGTTGGTGATGGCGCTTAATCAAGAAAATTGTTGACGACTTGTCGTTGGCGCTAGGCCCTCTAAAATCATCGTCGCTGGTCTCTTGGACACGGCCTCCTCCAGCTCCCGCTGTTATCTCGGTTTGTCTGCTTCAGGGTTGGTGCAGGTGATGCACCCCTATGACGCCGTAACCCATGCTCAGATCTCGAGGCTGCGGCCTCGGGGGACCTGGAAAGGGGCGAAGAAGGGCTGGGAATTTCCTCTGGCTGCTGCTCCGGTGCTCACAGAACGGCTGGGCTCCAGGTTTGCTGTGCAGGAGGATCTGGCGCGTTGGATCGATTGGCATCGTCATCCGTTGCCACCGCTGCCGGAGCATCGCCGGCTTGTCCAACTGGCTGAGCTGGAGTCCGTGCTCCCGGATGGACGTCAGCCCTTACCTCATCAGCGTTCAGGTGCCCGTTGGTTGCTGGCCCGTCGAGGAGCCGTTTTGGGTGATGAGATGGGTTTGGGCAAAACCCTCACCGCTTTGTTGGCGGCGCGTGCCTTGATGCGGGCGATGCCCCTTCGCCTCATGGTGGTTGCACCTGCTGGTTTGCATGGGCATTGGCGCCGAGAGGCTGGGGCCCTTGCCATGCCACTCACCCTCATCAGCTGGGCGCGTCTGCCCGATGACCTCCCGCCTTCAGGAACGTTGCTGGTGGTGGATGAGGCGCATTACGGCCAAACGATGGCGGCCCAGCGAACCCAGGCTCTGCTGCGACTTGCACGACATCCCCGCCTCCGCGCCATTTGGCTGTTGACCGGGACTCCGATGAAGAACGGACGACCTGATCAGCTGTATCCCCTCCTTGCAGCCATCAATCATCCGATAGCAAAGGATCAGCGGGCCTTTGAGGAGTCGTTCTGCCAAGGCCACTGGCGGGAGGATGGGGGCCGTCGTCGTTGGCAGGCGAACGGTGCCAGTCAACTCGAGGAATTGCGCCGTTTGACCCGTCCTCTGGTGCTTCATCGCCGAAAGCAGCACGTGTTGGGCCTGCCACCTAAGCAGCGGCGCTTCCATGCGATCGAACTCGCCAACGCGGAGGCGCGTGGTTTGGATCACCGGGTGGCTCAGGTGATTGACGATTACAGGTCGCGGGTGCGCGAGGGTCTGGTGCGATCCGATGCGGAAGCGTTTGCACTACTCACAGCCTTGCGACGGATTGGGGCTGAATTCAAGTTGCCGAAGGCTGAGCAGCTTCTGCAAGAACTACGCCAGCAGGGCCAGTCGGTGGTGGTGTTCAGCAGCTTCGTGGCTCCGCTCGAGCTGTTGCAACAGCGGGTAGGCGGTGACCTGCTGACAGGTCGACTGAAGCCCGCTGAGCGTCAAGATGTGGTCGATCGTTTCCAGGCGGGTGAGAGCGATCTGCTCTTTGCTACCTACGGCGCAGGTGGCCTTGGTTTCACCCTGCACCGTGCTCGTCATGTGCTGTTGCTGGAGCGTCCCTGGACCCCTGGGGATGTGGATCAGGCGGAAGATCGTTGCCATCGATTGGGCATGGATGGAGGCCTCACCAGCCATTGGCTGCAACTGGGTGTGGCTGATCAATTGGTGGATGGACTGGTGGCCAGTAAAGCCAAACAGATCGAGGTTCTCCTTGGAAGCCGCAGGCTTCACCTCGACCGTCAGCCTTTGCCCGCCATGCTCCGGCGTTGTTTGCAAGATGCCTGACGCACAGTGAGCTCGTGGCTAATCATCGGATCGGCTGCTTTGCCTTGGCGGTTCACGAGGCTGAGTGCACGGTTCACATCACTGCAGGCCTGGTCGAGCTGACCCATCAGGGTATGGATCAGGGAGCGATCCGTCAGTGGCGCCGGATCACTGCGATGGGCATCGACCACCTGATTGCAGTGTTTCAGTGCTTGATTCAGGTTGCTGAGGTTGAGGTCCTCCAGGCAGGCCTCGGGGGTGAGGTTGGCCTGGGGGGTTGTGCGGGTCGGTGCTGAGTGGCTACGGCAACCCACTGCTGTCAACACCAATGCTGTGAGCAGCACGCTGGCTAGTGCAGGCCTGGTTTTAGTAGCTGTAGCGCTGATCACCGTTTGAGGTCGACGTCGAAGTTGAAGACTGATTGTTGGATCTGGTGGTATCGCCTTCAGGTAAGGCATTGCTCTTTTTGGGGGTGAACAAATCGCCCAGGTAACGGCCGCACTCGGGGTAGGTGCCCGGATCGTTCACCACAGCTTCGGTGATCATCACCGCTGCGTGCTCAGGGGATGTTTTGAAAACGCCACTTTTCTGCCGCTTGATCAGGGCATAAGCGGCTTCCCAGCTCACGTTATGAGGGTTGCCATTGCTGCGCATGTAGCAGTACACCTGCGCACCTTTATGGGGAATGGTCTCCGCGGCATGAACGCCCCCAGGAGAGAGGGCACTTAGGCAAAGGCCCAGCAGGGAGAAAGAGAGAACGGAGCGCATACGGTTTCTGACCATGGCTGGACGACGTGGGCGATCTGCGCCAACGTATCGATTCCCCGCTTCATGTCCAGACCTGGTCCGTCCAGTGTTCAGGATTCTCCAATCCCCAAAGGCACCAGTAGTTTCACCACCAGGGGCAGCACCAAGAGAACAGTGATCAGGCGAACGGCATGAAGTGCCGCAACGGCAGCACCGACGCCGAAATCTGATCCCACCAGGCTCATGCCGCTGATTCCCCCGGGTGCCGCACCGAGAAGAGCAACAACTGGGTCGATTCCCAGCAACCGGCTGGTCCAAAGGCCAATCACAAGGCCAGTCATGACCAATGTCACGGTGATCAGCACCGCAGGCTTCCAAAGCAATTGCAGTTGTTCCAGGGATGCACGGGTGAGGGTGGTGCCGATCACCACCCCGATACCGATTTCCAGAACGGTGCGGGTGCCGGTGGGCCAGCTCGCAACGTCAAGCCGCCCACTCATGCTCACGATTCCTGCCCCCAGGAGCGCCCCCGCGAGAGGCGCCGCAGGAATGCCGGTGCGGAGGGCTAGCAGGCCCATGGCAGTGCCTGCGAGGGCATAGATCAGAAGCGTCACCAGAGGGGGCATGGGGGATTCCGACCGGGAAGGGTTTCAGTCTGATCCCAGATGTGTTGTTATCAGTGCATTCCTATCGGCTTGTCTTGGCCATGACTCAGTCCGTGTCTTTCCGGATCACACGCACGGCAGAGGATGTCGCTCAGACGATCAATGCTCTTTCCCATCGTCTTGTGAAGTTGGAGCAGCGGTTGGAGAGCCTTGAACTGCAGGTTCAGCAACAACGCAATGCTGAGATGCCGATCGAAGAGTTGGCCCGTCTTGACGATGTGGATCGCCTGCTCAAGGATTGTCAGTCGCTTTTGCAGTCTTCGGCGGGTGTAGCCACTGAGTCTGAGTTCGCCGACGTTGTCTCTGCGTCAGCGGATGCCGACCAGCAGGATTCACTGGCGGCATGAACTTGCCAGTGATGTCAAAATGAAAAGAAAGTGATCATGGCCTACTCAAATTCCCGCGCTTGTGCAAACAGCGGAAGCCGTCGCAGTTCTCCTGCGTCGTTGGGCCTGAGGTCCACTCAGAGTTTCTTTGAGGGTGGCCATCAACTCGAAAAACTAGAGTTTGCTCTTGCTGTGGCCATAACCCGCGGCGATGCTGAGCGGAGTGCCCTCTTGCGGCAGCAGATCGAAGCCCTAGGTGGCAATGTTGAGGAGCCGGGAACCTAACTCGTCAAGGGTGCTTTGCATGGTGACGACGACGAAGGCGCTAAAATCTGAGTGAATCCAATGAACTCGGTGACATCAATACTCGCTAGGAGTCCAAACACTTCAGAGGCTGCAGTATCTCAACGTCGTTCTTTTTTTGATGCTGCTGAACGTTTTTATGCCGATGCCAGAAAGGCGGCTGAGGAGGGCAATATTGACCTTGCAGCCACACTGATTCTTCGTGCTCTCGATCAAGAGCGCAGAGCCGGTGGCGTTGGCCCGCAGGTGATGCAGATCATCAAACCTCGCTCTTAAACCAGCAAGAATTTAATTTTTGAAGTTCAAGCGGGTGACCGGACTCGAACCGGCGACGTTCAGCTTGGGAAGCTGACATTCTACCACTGAATTACACCCGCATAGCGGCAGTTTATGGCACTGCCGCAAGCCATGATCTCGCTGGCGAGAAAGATTTATTGAGCCAGAGCAGAGGCTGTGGCTGCCACACCGGCCCCCATTGTGGTCTTGTGGAGCCCCAAGCTCTGCAACGTGGATTCGATGGCAGCAACGGCGGTAAGCACATCGCGGTCGCACACAAACCCAAGGTGCCCGATCCGGAACACTTGGCCCTTGAGATGGTCTTGGCCCCCTGCCAGAAGGATGTCGAAGCGGTCCTTGACAGCCTTGCGGAGCTGTTCGGCATCGATCCCTTCGGGGGCTACAGCTGTGATGGCTGGGCTGCCATAGCCCTCGGCTGCATATAGAGGCATCCCCATGGCTTTCATGCCGGCCTGGGCCGCGGCACGGTGACGGGCATGGCGGCTGAAAATGGCTTCCAGGCCTTCCTCTTGCATCATGTCGAGGGCTGCCTCGAGAGCGAAGTAGAGGTTCACAGCTGGGGTGAAGGGATTGCTGTTCTTGGCGGCTGTTTTCCGGTAAGGCCCAAGATCCAGATAAAACTTGGGAAGGTTGGAGCGCTCATAGGCATCCCATGCACGGGCGCTCATGGCAACGAAGCTGAGGCCCGGGGGCATCATGTAACCCTTCTGGGAGCCAGAGGCCACCACATCCAATCCCCAGGCGTCCATGGGCACGTTGGTGGCCCCGAGGCTGGTCACACAGTCCGCGATGGTGAGAGCCGTGCCATGGGCTTTGACGTGCCGGCTAATGCTCTCGAGATCATTGATCACTCCGGTGGAGGTTTCGGAGTGGGTGAGGATCACAGCACGAATGGCCTTGCCGGTGTCAGCCTCCAGGGCATGGCGGAAGGCTTCTGGATCCAGGGGTTGGCCCCACTCTGCCTTCACAACCTCCACGTCAAGGCCGTAGGCCTTGGCCACTTTCACCCAGCGCTCGCCGAATTTGCCGTTGTCACCACAGAGCACCTTGTCGCCACGGCTCAGGGTGTTGATGATTCCAGCTTCCATCGCGGCAGTACCGCTTCCGGTGATCACCAGCACGTCGCTGGTGGTCTGATGCAGCCAGCGCAGTTGCTCGGTGGTGCGCTTCACCACATCCTGAAACTCACCACTGCGGTGACCGATCGGGTGACGGCCCATGGCTTTCAGCACCGTTTCGGGCACCGGGGTCGGCCCGGGGATCATCAGGGTGAGCTTGTCCTGCACGGGCTGGGTCAACGCCAATCCTCCATCTTAAAAAATGGTCTTGACCGTTCTTTGGCCGGTGCGACCGGATGCCTGAGGTTCCTCCCATGCTGTCTTCGGGTTTGACCCTTCCGGTTTGGGTGGCAGCGGCGGCAAGGGCTGCCACCCAGCGCCTGGTCGGTGAGCCGGTGGCTTTGGCGCAGGTCTTAACCCTTCCTGATGGCTCGCCTCCGGTGACTGCTTCGGTGCGTTCTGTGGCTCTTCTGGGGTCGGAACAGGAGGCGCTCGCAATCGCGGAGTGCGATCCAGGTCCAGGTTTGGATCTCACCCGCAATTTGGAGGTGTGGGTCCGGGTGGCCTGGGCCGATGGCTCGGATCCTTGGCTCAGCCTGATGCCTGGAGAGGGGGTCGGTCGGTTTGAACAGGGCGGTGCCATTTGTCTCTCTGCGTTTGCCCGTCAGTTGCTGGAGTGCAACCTGAGGGCGTTGGTGCCCGGCGACCGCGGATTGCGCGTGGAGGTGGTGTTGCCAAAGGGAAGGGAATTGGCCCAGCGCACCAGCAACGCTGCCTTCGGGGTGGTGGACGGTTTGGCGTTGATCGGTACCCAGGCTGAAGTGCAGATCAGTGCATCACCGGATCAATTACACAGTTGCCTTGCTTCATTGCACGACGAAGTTTCAGCACCCCACTTTCAGGGGCGGCTCACGTTGGTGATCGGGGAGAACGGCCGTGATTTGGCTGCTCAGTTGGGTTTGGCCAGGGTGAGCCCCCTTCTGAAAACCGGAAACTGGATCGGGCCTGTGCTGGTAGCGGCCGCTGAAGCAGGGGTCAAGGAGCTGATGTTGTTTGGCTATCAAGGCAAGCTGCTCAAGCTTGCCGGCGGCATTTTTCACACTCACCACCATCTGGCCGATGGTCGTTTAGAGGTGCTCACGGCCTTGGCGGTGGACCTGGGCATTCCATTGGATTGTCTTCAGATGCTGCGACAGGCTCCATCGGTGGAGGCAGCGCTCGCAGCGCTTCAAGGGCGTCATGCCGAGCATGCTGAGGACTTGCGTCGATTGATGGCTGCTGCCGTGGAGAGCCGTGGCCAGGCTTATCTGATGCGCTATGGCAGTTGGTCGCTTCAGTTGGGCTGCGTTCTGTTTGATCGCAGTCGCTTGCGACGTTGGCCAGGCCCCGTTGGTGCAACTCTCCTAGAGGGTTGGGGTTTGGGGCTCTGAACCCCCTTCTCTACGCTGAAGGATTGACGGTCGTCTGCCCGCGACCTCTCTCGTAGCGATGTCACAAACTCAGCCTGACGGCCAGCGCAAGCCGGCGATTGTCATTCTCGATTTCGGTTCTCAGTACTCCGAACTGATCGCCCGCAGGGTTCGGGAAACAGAAGTGTTCTCCCTGGTGCTCGGTTACAGCACCACAGCGGCAGAGCTACGGGAGATGGCACCGGCGGGAATCATCCTGAGCGGTGGTCCCAGTTCGGTGTATGCCGAAGGGGCTCCCCTTTGTGATCCGGAGATCTGGAATCTGGGCATCCCTGTGTTGGGGGTTTGCTACGGCATGCAGCTGATGGTGCAACAGCTGGGTGGCGTGGTGGAAGCTGCCACCGGCAAGGCGGAATACGGCAAAGCTCCCCTGGAGGTGGACGATCCCACCGACCTACTCACCAATGTCGACAACGGCTCCACGATGTGGATGAGCCATGGCGACTCGGTGAAGGCTCTGCCCGAGGGCTTTGTGCGCCTGGCTCACACCGCTAACACTCCTGAAGCCGCCGTCGCCGATCACAGCCGCAGGCTTTATGGCGTGCAGTTCCATCCAGAGGTGGTGCATTCCACCTGTGGCATGGCTTTGATCCGCAATTTCGTTTATCACGTTTGCGGCTGTGAGCCTGATTGGACCACCGATGCCTTCATCGAGGAGGCCGTGGCTCTGGTGCGTGAACAGGTGGGAGATAAGCGCGTGCTGCTCGCCCTCTCCGGTGGCGTGGATTCCTCCACCCTCGCCTTTTTGCTCAAGAAGGCGATCGGCGATCAGCTCACCTGCATGTTTATCGATCAGGGCTTCATGCGGAAGGGTGAGCCCGAGTTCTTGATGGACTTCTTTGATCGCAAATTCAACATTCATGTTGAGTACATCAATGCTCGTCAGCGCTTCCTCGAGAAGCTCACCGGGGTGACCGATCCTGAGGAGAAGCGCAAGATCATCGGCACGGAGTTCATCCGTGTGTTCGAAGAAGAGAGCAAGCGTCTTGGCCCCTTCGACTATCTCGCCCAGGGCACTCTGTATCCGGATGTGATCGAAAGTGCCGGTACCAACGTGGATCCCAAGACCGGCGAACGGGTTGCCGTGAAGATCAAGAGCCACCACAACGTGGGTGGGTTGCCGAAAGATCTCCAGTTCAAGTTGGTGGAGCCCCTGCGCAAGCTCTTCAAAGACGAAGTTCGCAAGGTGGGCCGCAACCTTGGTTTGCCTGAGGAGATTGTGCGCCGCCACCCCTTCCCGGGGCCTGGCTTGGCGATTCGCATCCTTGGTGAAGTCACCGACGAGAAACTGGATTGCCTACGGGATGCGGATCTGATTGTGCGTGAGGAGATCAAGGAGGCAGGTCTCTATCACGACATTTGGCAGGCCTTCGCCGTGCTTCTGCCTGTCCGTTCCGTCGGTGTGATGGGGGACAAGCGCACCTACGCCTGGCCGATTGTGCTGCGCTGTGTATCCAGTGAGGATGGGATGACGGCTGACTGGTCGCGTCTTCCATCCGAATTGTTGGAGCGGATCTCTAATCGCATCGTTAACGAGGTGAAGGGGGTGAACCGTGTGGTGCTTGATATCACCAGCAAGCCTCCCGGAACGATCGAGTGGGAATAGGGCCTTGGGGGCTGGTGGGATGTCGATGGCGCCGATACCCTGAGCCCCCGGCCGGAATTCGTTGTGACCGCTGCCCACGAGCAGAACCAGCAGCTGCAGCGTCGTCTGCAGCAAGACAGCATTCAGTTGTCGGGAAAGACCATCTACATCAACCCCTTCCTCTACTGGCGGCGGTTTGACAGCAACACCGACCGTTGGCTGCGTGAGCCAGGTCAGCTCGGTGAAGATCAGATCCGTCAGAACCGAAGTCGCTTTTATCCAGAACTGGCCTGGGACTTACTTGATGATGAGGCCCGTCAGATCAAAGACGGTGCTGTCGAGATGTTCCTCAAGAGCCTGGAACTGATCAGCACGTTCCACCCTGAGCTGACCTCCGGCCAGTTGCTGGAGGTGGAGCGCAAGATGGCGATCACCAAAAAGCGGTCATTCGAGCGTTGGGTGGAGAAATCCTTCCGTCGACGCACCAAGCAGGAGACCCGCGAACGTCGCCGTTTCGCGCGTGACCGTTTTCTGCGTGGTTGGCGGGAATGGTTCGCCCTGGAAACCACCCATCAAGCCATTGTTCCAATCCTGGCTGTCATCGTGCTCAGTGTTGTGACTGGTTGGTCATTGGGTGCCCGTCAGGCGGCTTGTCCAACGCTGTTGCTGCCATCGGAGCAGACTGGAGTCCGCTGAATCGGGTCCAGTGGGTGACAACCGACCATTTGATGCGCTTCGGCTCACCCTGATGCAGGACGTGTTGCCGGTTGGTTTGGCCATGGTTGAAAGGGTGCGCCGTGGTGGTGCGGCCAAGGTGGTGGAGAGTTTCACCACGTCGTCAGACCCCTTGGCGGATCTTCGTGAGGAGGGCGCTTCGGCGGCTGAGAGTGTGCGCGAGCACCTGGATCAGGTCAGCCCCGGTCTTGGTAATCCTGTGATTCAGGTGGATGTGGATGTGGAGCCCATGGCGGCAACGGCAGCGAACACGACGACCTCTGACGAGGATGAGTCGCTAACGGTGGTTCTCGCCAGGATTGAGAGCAGGTTGGAGTTGCTTCAGCAGCAGCTTGAGCCCTGAGCTCCCCGTGCGCTCCCATGGTTCGATCCAGGTTCACCGGTCGCGATCGTTATCGCCATAGCGGTTTGCGCCAGCAGCCTCTGGTGTTGATCGGTGTTGTGTTGGTCTTCTGCGGGGCGATGCTGGCCAGGCTCACCTGGCTCCAGGTGCTGGAAGGTTCCCATTACCGAGAGCTGGCCGATGAAAACCGCATCCGGCTGGTGCCGCGGTCTCCGATCCGGGGGCGTTTGCTGGATCGGGAGGGGCGGGTGCTGGCTTCGAGCAGGCTCACGTATTCGCTCTACATCGAACCGCGTTTGGTGGACGACGCCACCTGGCCCGTTCTCCGCGATCGCCTGGTCCAACTGCTCCATCTCAACGGGGAACGGTTAAATCAGCGGCGGCAGCGTGGAGTTGATCGCGATGGGTATCGCACCACCCTCGCCAGCGAGCTCAAACCAGAACAGGTGTTGCGTTTCCGTGAGCAGGCCCAGGACCTCAAGGGTGCCCACGTGGATGTGGACATCTTGCGGTCTTATCCCTATGGCACCTTGGCCGCCCATGCCCTCGGTTATTCCCAGCCGATCACAGAGGCGGAATACAAAGCGTTAGCCGACAAGGGCTACAAAATTCGTGATCGGATTGGCCGCACTGGTGTTGAAGCGGCCTACGAGACCCATCTGCGTGGCAAGTGGGGCGGACAGATGTTGGAGGTCAACGCCATGGGGGAGGTGCAGCGCAACCTTGGCGATCGTCCTTCCGTTGCGGGGAAAGATCTCATGCTCACCCTGGATCTCGATCTGCAGCGGGTGGCCGAGCAGGCTTTGGCGGATAAGTCGGGAGGCGCGATTGTGGCCATGGATCCCCGCACTGGTGCGGTCCTCGCCCTCGCCAGCAAACCGAACTATGACCCCAATTTCTTTTCGAAGTTGGTGACCACCCAAGAGGAATACGACGCGCTGTTTTCCAACCCGCGGAAACCCTTATTCAGCCGGGCTCTGAATGCCTACAACCCTGGAAGCACCTGGAAGCCCGTGACGGCGATGGCAGGCATGGAGTCTGGCAAATTTCCTCCTGAGACCAAATTGCATACCGCCGCCTGCATCACCTACGGCGGACACTGTTTCCCCGATCACAATGGTGCTGGTTTTGGCACCATCGGCTATGCCGATGCGCTGCGCTTCTCCAGCAACACCTTCTACTACCAGATCGGGGTGGGGGTTGGTTCTCGCCAGCTCAAAAAGGCTGCGACAGCCCTTGGCTTCGGGGGCAAGACCGGGATTGAGATTGGGTGGGAAGAAAGTGTTGGATTAGTGGGCGATGAAGATTGGGCTGCAGCTGGTCGCGGCTGGGGGAAGCCAGGCACCACTCCCTGGATTCCAGAAGATATGGCGAGCGCCTCCATAGGCCAGTCCGTGGTTCAGATCACTCCTCTCCAGCTTGCGCGTGCCTACTGCGTGTTTGCCAACGGCGGTTGGTTGGTCACCCCTCACTTGGCCAATCAGGGACTCGATTGGATGGCTCCAGAGCGGCGTAGCCGCGTGGCGATCCAGCCCGCCACCTTGAACAAAATCCGCGAAGGTCTGCGCAGTGTGGTGACAGACGGCACCGGCTATCGGCTGAATGGGCCTGGCATTCCACCGGCGGGTGGCAAAACCGGCACGGCCGAGGACAACAGCACCCATGGTCCTGATCACGCTTGGTTTGCCACGTTTGCCCCCTATCCCGAGGGAGAGATCGTGATCGTGGCCTTTGCCCAGAACACCCCTGGGGGTGGCTCTGTCCACGCTCTGCCGATGGCCAAGCAGGTGATGGAAGTCTGGAATCGCAAACGCCAGAGACGCTGAACTCAGGCAGCGGTGACGAGTTGTTGGTTCAGCACCTGGCGGTAGTAGCCGCGGAGCTGTTCCGTGGCGCCTGCCCAACCCCAGCGTTCTGCCTCCGCACGGGCTGCAGCTCGCAGGCTTTGCCGTTCAAGATCGTTGCCAAGCAGCTTGCGTGTGGCCTCGATCAGGCTGGAAGCACCTCCATCGGTTCCGTCGGGTTCATACAGGCAGCCATTGATGCCGTCGCTAATGATGTCGGGGATTCCGCCGCGGTTGGCGCCCACCACAGGGCACCCCGCGGCCATCGCTTCCAACAACACCAGACCCAGGGTTTCGGTGCTGGATGGAAACAGAAAGGCATCGCCACTGGCATAGGCACTGGCCAGTTCTTCCCCTGCGAGATAGCCCACGAACGTGGTGGCTGTGCCTTCGAAAAACTTTTCCAGTTGCTGGCGGTGAGGCCCATCACCCACCAGTGCGAGGCGGGTTTCAGGCAGAGCTTCCAGCACCGGTTTGATGCGTTCGATCTGCTTTTCGGCCGACAGTCGACCCACATAAAGGAGCAGGGACCCGCGATCGTCATGGGAGCCAAGCAGCCGTTCTCGCATGGCAGTGCTGCGTAGCTCCGGACGGAACAGCTCTGTATCGACGCCTCGTTGCCAGAGGTCGGTGTGCTGGATGCCTTTCTCGCTCAGCTCTTTCACCATGGCCGTGGAGGTGCACAGATTGAGCAGTGCCTGGTTGTGAGCGGCTTTGAGCAGTTCCCAAAGAAGGGGCTCGAGCATCCCCATGCCGTAGTGCTCGAGATATTTGGGTAGGTGGGTGTGATAGCTAGCCACCAGAGGGATGCCCTTGGTCTTGGCCAGCCAGATGCCTCCTAGACCGAGGACCGCCGGATTCACGACATGGATGAGGTCGGGTTGGAAGTGATCGATCGCTTCGGACACTGCCGGCCTTGGTAAGGCCAGTTTGAGCTCGGGGTAAAGAGGGAGCGGCATGGCCGGGACGCCCACCAATTTGGCGCCCATGTAGTTGTCTGGGCAGCCTTCGGGGCAGAACACCACCACCTCATCACCCGCTTCGACCAGATGCCTCACCGTTTTGGTGAGCCTGGTGACGATGCCGTCAACCTTGGGGAGAAAGGTTTCGGTGAAAAAAGCGATTTTCACGGGGTGGACGGCTGGGAGAGGCGGATCAGGATGCTGTTCCGATGGCCTGGGCCTGGGTCTTGGTCCAGGCGGAGGTGCAGAGGATCCGGGTGCGATCGCAGCGGTCGGCGTAGCGGGTGGCGATTTCCACCACTTCCTTCAACAGACCATCATCGAGGGTGGTCGGATTGAGGCCGAGCTCAAGGAAGCAGCGGTTGTCCACGATCAGATCGTTCTCCACCGCTTCGTTGCGGGGGTTTGGCAGATTGTTCACCTGTGCACCGGTGAGCGCTGCCACCTTTTTGGCCAGCTCGCCAACCTGATGGCTTTCGGTCATCTGGTTGAAGATCTTCACCCGCTCGCCTTGTTCAGGGGGATTCTCAAGGGCCAGCTGCACGCAGCGAACCGAGTCGCGAATGTGAATGAAGGCACGGGTTTGGCCGCCGGTACCGTGCACCGTGAGTGGATAGCCGATCGCGGCCTGCATCAGGAAGCGATTGAGAACCGTCCCGTAATCACCGTCGTAGTCAAAGCGGTTGGTCAGGCGAGGATCCCGGTCAGTGGCATCGGTATTGGTGCCCCACACGATCCCCTGGTGGAGGTCGGTGATGCGTACCTGATCGTTTTTGTTGTAGTAGAGGAACAGGAGCTGATCCAGCGTCTTGGTCATGTGGTAGACGCTGCCAGGGCTTGCCGGGTGAAGGATTTCCTCCTCAAAACGGCTGCCATCGGGTTGTGGCACCTCCACCTTGAGATAACCCTCGGGGATGGTGGCGCCGCGATGGGAGCCATAGCCATACACACCCATGGTGCCCAAGTGCACCACGTGGATGTCCTGGCCGCTTTCCACAATGGCCGCCAGCAGGTTGTGGGTGCCGTTGACGTTGTTGTCAACGGTGTAGCGCTTCGTGGCGCTGCTCTTCATGGAATAGGGCGCAGCCCGCTGTTCAGCAAAGTGCACCACAGAGTTGGGCTTCTCCTCGATCAGAAGATCGAGCAGACGTTGGTACTCATGGGCAATGTCCATGTGCACGAAGCGCATGGGTTTGCCACCGATCTCTTCCCAGGCCTTCAGGCGCTCACCGATGCTGGTGATCGGAGTCAAGGATTCGACTTCAAGATCGATATCGATCTTGCGCCGGCTGAGGTTGTCCACGATCACCACGTCGTGGCCCTGATCAGCCAGATTGACAGCACACGGCCAGCCGCAGAAGCCGTCACCGCCGAGAACGAGAACCTTCACCTCAAACTCCTGCCGAAGCGTGCTGACCGCTGATCTGAGGCAAGCTACTACAGGCTTTTCAGCTGATTGCCACGGTCACGGCCATGAGGGTGACCACGAGCACGCTGCCAACGATCACTAACAGCCGAGAGCTGTTGCGGCGGCTGGATTGATCCTCAATCACCTCCATGCGTGGTTCCTTGGCAAAGGCATTGAGCCGTCCGCCGTCCTCTTCGGTGACTTGCATGGAGTGGATGTGTCTGGTGCGGACCTTATGGGCAGGAGACGCCGCTGTACCGATTCCGCCACGCAGCTTCATGCCCGTTGACGTGAGGAGGTCGATGGAAAGCGGCGTTCAGCCCGTGATGCGTCCTGTGGTGGGCGAGCTGGGGGAGGCGTTTTGACGCAGCGGCAGACGGCCCGCCTGATGGGCTTGGCGGCCCGCCTTGACAGCCAGGGCCATGGCTTCGGCCATGGCAGGGGGGTCACCGGCCATGGCAATGGCACTGTTCACAAGCACAGCGGATGCCCCCATCTCCAGGGCTTGGGCGGCTTCGCTTGGGACACCGATCCCGGCATCCACCACCACGGGCACGGTGGCATTTTCAATGATTAAGCGAATGTTCGCCTCGTTCCGCAGTCCTTGTCCTGAACCGATGGGGGAGCCCAGGGGCATCACCGTGGCGCAGCCCACGTCTTCGAGACGCTTGGCGAGGAGAGGGTCAGCATTGATGTAGGGGAGAACGGTGAACCCTTGGTTCACCAGTTGTTCTGCGGCTTCCAATGTTCCGATTGGATCGGGCAGTAGGTGGCGGCTGTCTGGAATCACTTCCAGTTTCACGAACGTGTTGTCTTCTTGGCCAGCCAGCTTCGCCAGCTCCCGACCCAGGCGCGCGACGCGAATCGCCTCCTCCGCTGTGGCGCACCCAGCCGTGTTGGGGAGCATCCAGATCTTTGACCAGTCCACTGCTTCCATGAGGCCTTCGTGACCTGCAGCGACTGTCTGGACCCGTCGCACGGCAACGGTCACCATTTCGCACTGCGATCGTTCCAGGCTCGCTTGCATGGTGGCGAGGTTTGGGTACTTGCCAGTGCCTGTGAACAGTCGACTGCGGAACGCTCTCCCCCCGATCACCAGCGGGTCCTGATTGCTGATGCAGCTGGTGGTGGCTGATGTGGAATCCGAGGACATGCTGAAGGCGCAGGAGAAGGTTTGCGGGCTGGTCTGGGTGGAACAGGCCTATGGGAATAGCCCTACCTTGTGCCCATCATCCCGTTTGGCCCATGCCCGTTCCACTGGTTGTGGATTTGCCTGTCGAGATTGCGGTGCCTTTGCATCGCCCGCTTTCCTCAGAGGCTGCGTCGCTGAGGTTGGAGGGCAGCGTGGACAGTTTTGATCCTGTGGCCAGGGCCACCGAACTTGCAGCCACCCTTCCTCGTCAGTGGTGTGGGATTTACAAACCGTTCCCCAATGGCCTGGATCAGCCGGTTCGCCTGACTCTCACGGATGTGCAATCCCACGGCCAAATGCTGGCGGTGCGGGGTGAGATGTCACTGGGATCGAGGAACACCTCGGTGCAGGGGAATCTCAACGCCAAGTCGGATCAGCTGGATTTGATCCCCCTCGCTGATCCGCTCGTCGAGGGCTTGGAGCCAGGAGGGCAGTTCGTTGGGCTCCAGGGGCTTGGTCTAACGGGTTGGCAGGCCCCAAGGCTCACCAATCCAGGCGGCAGGCTGAAATTGGATCCAAGCTGTGGATCAGAAGCCCTTCCGATCCGAGGCCTCTGGTGAGATCAGGGTTGAAGTTGAACGGATCTGACGCTCGATCCGTTTCAGTCGCTTGGTTGCTGTGGAGTTGGAAGGCTCAAACTCCAGCACTTTTCGGTAAAGAGCTGCAGCTTCTTCTGTCTGCAGAAGCCGTTCTCGGGCAAATGCCAGATTGTTGAGAGCAACCGGATAATCCGATTTGGCGTTGATAGCTGCTTTGTAGTGCTTCACCGCGCCGTCAAAATCTTTCTGAGCAGCGAGGGCAAAACCCAGAGCATTTTCGATGAGAGCCTTGGCTTCATCGGGTTCGCCCGAAAGGCGCTTCAGGGCTTGACGCAGAGTCGCAGTGGCCTGGGGATACAGGCGTTTGCGCAGCTGCACTGAAGCCAGCTCATAGAGCTGCCCGGGATCCTTGGAGGTCGCCGCCCCATCCTGTTCAAGCTGAATGAGGTTGAGTTCGTCACGACGAACACGTAAAAGCTGGCGAGTGACCAGGACGGCCACGATCGCCAGCAATGCAATCAGACCCAGCAAATAGGTCTGTGGGAGGAGTCCATCCATCACAAGAAGCTCCTCGTTTCAGCGTTCAATCAACCCTTGGCTGCCGTCACCACAGTGGTGAAGCTGCCCGGATCGGCAACGGCCAACTGGGCCAGCATTTTGCGGTTGATACGCACGTCGGCTTTTTTCAGTCCGCCAATGAGACGGCTGTAGCTCATGCCATTCAGGCGAGCCGCCGCATTGATGCGGGAAATCCACAGACGACGGAAATCGCGCTTGCGACGACGACGATCGCGATAGGCATTGCAGAGGGCCTTCATCACCCGCTGGTTGGCGGTGCGGAAGAGGGTGCCGTTGCTGCCACGGAAGCCGCGGGCAAGGCGCAGGATTTTGTTACGGCGCTTGCGGGCAACGTTGCCTCTTTTAACGCGGGCCATGACTCAGGGATTCAGTAAAGGGAACAGTCGGTTCGGTTCGAAAAGAACGAGCCAAGGCTCGCTCAGGCGTAGGGCATCATCAGGGCCACACGCTCTTCATCGGTGCGGTCCACAACTGCCTTGGTGCCCAAGTGGCGCTTCAGCTTGGGGCTCTTGTGATCGAGCAGGTGGTTGCGGAATGCGCGGCGACGCATGAACTTGCCAGTGCCGGTTGCTTTGAACCGCTTGGCGGCCGCTTTGCGGGTCTTGAGCTTGGGCATGTCTCTGGCGGCTTGCGGCACAAACGACAACAATACGCCCTCATCCGCCCCCAGCCCATGAACAGCTCGCAGAAGGGATTGCCATTGGGGAGCGCTTTTTGTGCCTTTCTGCTCCTAGGCCTGAGTACTGCAGGATGCGTGGCTCGTGAGACGGGTTCTTCCGGAGACGCTGCACGGCCCTTGAGTCCCACCCATCGGGCAGTGCCGAGCCCGCCGAAGGCCACCGCTGAGCAACTCTGGGTGGCGTTGGACGATCATCTTGGGCGCGGGACCCGTCGCGATCATCCCGCTTCATCGCTCGTGCTGCGCAGCGCCGGAGCTGCTCCGCTGCTGTTGCGTGCTGCGGATCAACCCGAAACAGTTCTGGCCAAGGCCACCACGCTGCGGATCGGTTGGCGTCTTGTTGCCTTGACTCAGCCTGTCCAGGTGGTTCGCCATGTGGCCGGGCCCTACGCCAGCTTTGAGTCGGCCGATCGTGTGGCTGCCCGTTGGCGCTCCCAGGGGGTGCAGGCTTTGGTGGCTCACCCTGGTGAATGGGAAGTGTGGGTGCCGGATCAGGCACCGGCTCTGGAGGGTGTCGTCACGCGTCCATGGCGTCAAACCATCAGCGCGGAGGTCCGTCCCCATCTCGAGGCGGTCAACGGAGGTCGCACCCTGGTCGGACCACTGCTGGTGGATGCGCCGGATGGGTTGTTGTGGAAGGGCGGTGTGATGCAGGGGCCATTTCGGCTTCAAGCCGATGCCTACGGCAGCTGGACTTTGTTGGAGCAGACCCCGCTGGAGCGTTATCTCAAAGGTGTCGTTCCCCATGAGATTGGAGCTGGTTCACCGCCTGCAGCGTTGCAGGCGCAGGCGGTGTTGGCGCGCACGTGGGCTCTAGCCAACAGTCATCGCTTCACGGTGGATGGGTATCACTTGTGCAGCGATACCCAGTGCCAGGTTTACAGCGATCCCCGCCTAGCGGGACCCGCCGTTCGCCAGGCCATTCAGTCCACGGCTGGACAAGTGCTCCAGTGGGATGGGCAGCCGATCAGTGCCGTCTATCACGCCTCCAACGGCGGGGTGATGGCATCCGCCCCTGAGGCCTGGGCGATGGCGCCTTCCACTTATTTGCAAGCGAAGCCGGATGGAGATCAGGCTTGGCGTGCACAGCGGGCGTTGCCCCTTGATGCCGTTGCCGTGGCAGAACTGCTCCAGGGTGGGGTCGGGGCCTATGGCACAGGCCATCCGCTCTTCCGTTGGCAGCGCACGTATTCCGCGTCACAACTCAAAGCGGCTCTCAAGGAGTCGGGTTTGGCTTCCATCAGCGACGTCAAGGTGATGGAGCGTGGCCCCAGTGGCCGTGTGCTCAGTTTGCGGATTGGAGACGATGGCGCTGGGTCGGCCATCACTCTGCGGCTGGATGCGATCCGTCGCCGCTTGCGGCGACTCCCCAGCACCTTGTTTGTTGTGGAGCCCCAGGGCCCTGGACTTTGGCGTTTCAAGGGCGGGGGATTTGGCCATGGTGCTGGTCTGTCCCAGGCCGGCGCCATCGATTTGGCTGCTCGCGGTTGGTCGGCGCCCCGGATCCTGCAGCACTACTACCCGGGAACAACGTTGGCTCCACTGCCTGCTGTTAGCAAGGCCCCTTAGAGTCGCGTGATTCCAGGACGGTCGATGGCTCAAGCCGCAGTGACGGGAGATCACCGACGCGGCAAGTCAGCGCTCTTTCTTGTCGCCTGTGGCTGGGCCGGTGCTGCTCCTCATTGGCTTGACCCC
>JAYKIX010000055.1:0-4348 GCA_035286005.1 Synechococcus sp.
CCAGAGATGTTCGAGCGCAAGTTCCAGCAACGGCTTGAACCGCTGCTGGAACGTTATCGACTGTTGGCTGATGCCGAAGACTTGCATGAAGCTCCTGCTCCATTGCCGGAGCAACCGCTGAAACGAATCTCACGACGCTGGGCATGGCCGAAGGTGCGCCAGTTGGATGGCACCTCCGACAACGACACCTGTTCCGCCGCCTAGATCAGCGGCGATGGGTGGCCGCCCACAAACGAGTTGGCAATCCCCAGACGTAGATGAATCCTTCGGCAGCGCGGTGATCGAACTGATCTTCGCTGCCATAGGAGGCCATCGCCGGCACATAGAGGCTGCTATCGGCCGAGGCACGTCCCGTGACAGTGGCATTGCCCTTGTGAAGACGGAGCCGCACCACACCATTGACGTGCACCTGGGTGCGATCCATGAAGCCATCCAGAGCATCCTTAAGCGGACCAAACCACAAACCCTGGTAAACGAGATCTGCCCACTGCATCTCCAGCTGCCGTTTGCTGCGCAGCACGTCAGCGGCAAGGGTGAGGCTCTCCAGCTCTTGGTGCGCCTGAATGAGCAGCAGGAGACCAGGTGTTTCGTAAATCTCGCGGCTCTTGATACCCACAACCCGGTTCTCGATCATGTCGAGACGTCCGATGCCATGGGTTCCGGCAAGGCGATTGGCTTCACGGATCAGAGCGACGGGATCGAGCCGTTGACCATTGATGGCCACTGGATTTCCTGCTTCGAAACTGATCTCGATGTCTTCAGAGGTATCAGGGGTGTCGGCAATCGCCCGGGTCATCGCGTAGACCTCCTCAGGCGGAGCCACCATCGGATCCTCAAGGGGTCCCGCCTCGATGCTGCGACCTAGCAGGTTGAGGTCGATCGAATACGGAGACTTCTTGCTCACAGGTGCGGGGATGCCACATCGCTCGCCATAGGCAATGGTCTCCTCACGGCTCATGCCCCATTCCCGAGCTGGCGTCAGCACCTTGAGATCCGGTGCCAGAGCCGCGATCGCCACATCGAATCGCACCTGGTCGTTGCCTTTGCCCGTGCAACCGTGAGCCACGGCATCAGCGCCCACCTCTCGTGCCACTTCCACCAGGCGACGAGCAATCAAAGGGCGCGCCAAAGCCGTGGACAAAGGGTAACGACCCTCATAAAGAGCATTCGCCCGAATGGCTGGAAAAGCGAACTCCTTGATGAAAGGGTCAATCAGATCGCCCACCAGCGACTGACTGGCACCGGCCTCGAGGGCCTTCAGGCGAATCGGCTCGAGCTCATCGCCCTGACCGAGATCGGCAGCGAAGGTGATCACCTCCTCCACACCCCATTCATGCTTCAGATACGGAATGCAGACACTCGTATCCACTCCACCGGAATAGGCGAGCACGACCTTCTTCGCACGGCCCATTAACGGGACTCCTGTTCACAATCATCTGATTCTCCCTCCCCGTGGGTCCACCCCCTGGCCAACCATACGAGGACCAGGGCAGCAGGCCCAAAGACAAGGAACGCCACGGCGAGACCATTCACATCCAACGGATCTGGATGGCGAGCACCCCAGAAGCGCAAACCGCTGCTGATCAGGAGAGCAACCCCCCACAGCAGCAGGAGGGGCAGAGGTTTATCGCGCATGGTCGAACGCGCTAATGCGATCCACTATGGTGTTTGATTGGACTTATTGGACTTCGTCCTGAGCGATGAGCAGCGCACTCGACAGCATCAATCCCGCCCTGACGCGCTATGGGCGCAAGGAGCCGGCACCGGTGCTGCCGCTGCGCGAAGAACCCGACCTTCTGAGCTGGCTTGAAGCCAGTGGCCGTCTCGTCGAAGACGAGGAATCGGCTTCCACCGACGTGAGCACGGTTGAAGAAGAAGAACTGTCGGCACTGATGGGCGAAAAAGAGGACTACAACAAAGACGACGAACAGGAAGAAGGCTGGGAGGAGTGACCCTCAGCGCAGCCCTTGCGGTCGGTTGCGAATCCGGCCTGCAGGTCGACTGACCCCGTTCTGCTCAGGAGAGCCTCCCGCTCCCCTAATGTCTCCGCGCCTAGAAGCCGTGTCGTGCTTGAAGCGAAAGATCCGTCACCAGTGACCGACGGTCGCTTGCCGGCAGCGTGTCTTGCCTTTGTGGTATTTGCTCTGGCCTTCGCCAGCGATCACTGGATTCCCGGCAGCCTGCTTAGCCTGCCCCTGCTGATCACCACGCTGCTATCGAGTCTGGTCGCCTGGTTTGGAATCCCCCGGCTGAGATCGCTCAAGATGGGGCAAGTGATTCGAGAAGACGGGCCGCAGGCCCATTTGAGCAAAGCAGGAACACCCACCATGGGGGGCCTACTGGTAGTTCCAGTGGGTGTCATTGTCGGAGCTCTTGTGAGTGTGAGTGACGGCGATGGAACCCGTCTTCTCGCCTTGGCTGCCATCACCCTCGCCTTCATGCTGATCGGCGGCATCGACGACTGGCGCAGCCTCACCCGCCAAACCAATACGGGCCTCACCCCGCGCGGAAAACTTCTGCTTCAAGCGGGAGCCGCGGCAATCTTTTTAACCGTGGCGGGAACTCAAGGCTGGATCAGCGCCCACATTGCCCTTCCCTTCGGTCTGGATCTCCCCCTTGGCCTTCTAATCTGGCCCTTGGGATTATTTGTGTTTTTAGCCGAAAGCAACGCCACCAACCTCACCGATGGCCTTGACGGCTTGGCATCGGGGTGCGGTGCCCTGGTCTTCACTGGCATGGCCCTGCAGCTGATGTTGCGAGGGAACAATGGAGATCCGGGCCTGGCAGGATTCTGCATGGCCATGGCGGGTGCGTGGATTGGATTCCTGGCCCACAACCGCAACCCAGCGCGGGTGTTCATGGGAGACACAGGCTCCCTGGCCATGGGTGCAGCCCTTACCGCCGTTGCTCTCCTCAGCAACAGCCTTTGGCCCCTACTCGTCATGGGTGGGGTGTTTCTGGCCGAGTCGCTCTCCGTGATCATCCAGGTGTGGGTGTACAAAGCCACCAAAGGGCCGAACGGTATCGGCAAACGGGTGTTCCGGATGGCACCGCTGCACCACCATTTAGAACTTGGTGGCGCTTCAGAACAACAGGTGGTGAAAACGTTCTGGCTGGTGACTGGAGGCCTGGTGGGTCTTGGTCTGTTGCTGCTTCCCTTTACCTGAACTGCAACCCGATCCCCTGCAGCTCCAACAGCACAATCGGCAGTGAAACACCCAACAGGATCGGAATCCAGGGCCAGGGTTTTCGGAATGAGCGCCAGTGCCAAATAGAGGGTGCCTGATTGATCTCCCGCAACATCAAAAGCAACAGGTAGCTCTCCATCAACAACATCAAAGGCGAAAGCATCAACAAAGCGATGATCTGAACAATCCCGATCAAGGGTCTGCCGCCCTGAAAAACAAAGATGTTGATCCCATGGGCCTGACTCCACTGCATTGGAAGCATCTGCAACGTGGCCACAGCAGAAGCAGCGCTCGTGTAAAGCACCAAACAGCGAGCCGATTTCTCGAACAACGCCCGACCAGTTTTCATTTGCATCGCATCAAGAATTCTTAGTATAATTATGAAAAAGCATAGATTCGACGTTATTACCGTCAATCAGTCGAACAAGGGGATTCAATGAAATCTAAAAAGATTGTCAGAAACTCAGAAAGAAAGGCGAGTCTCAAGTCCGAGTGTGACGATGTCTCGCATATCAGTTCTCATGTTGGGCTGAACAGTCCAAAACAAAACAGGCTTGATAAAGAACCATGGCGTGATTTCCATGCTGTAACCCATCTCGACGATGCTTTGAGAATTACCAACTTTGCATCGATACCAACTGCGACATTGTTCCGAGAACATATTGGTTCACCGAGCACCCCAGCTGGGCCACATGGTACCAATCCCAAGATAAACAATATCGCGGTCTCGGCCGAAAACACCTTCATATGCAGCACCAAACGATGCTGTTCGGTTTAGAGACCCTTTGGTATCCCATGGAGAATACTGGCCCTTTGCAAAAATCGTTAATCCGCGATTAAAACTTCCAGGCTCTCGATATACCATCGCTTCAAAGGTAGCCCAGTACTTGGAATTTCCCCAATACTTCTTACGCTCATCTCCCGTCAACTGAAAAGATTTATTATTGATATCATAATAGGCATCAAGAGAATAGCCTGAGTGATATTGACCACCCAATCGCAAGAACCAGGGCTTGCCATCATCCTTTGAGTTGAAACTGTACGTACCACCACGCCAGGTGGCCTCGTAAAAATACTCAAATCCATAAATATCATCCCAATATTGATTAAAACCACGCCTGTTATCGACACCAACTGTTGGATCCCAATACCCTTTGGCC
>JAYKIX010000056.1:0-13826 GCA_035286005.1 Synechococcus sp.
CGCTGCCCGCGAACTGTTCGCTCAGCAGCCCGCTCTGATCGCTCCCGGTGGTAACGCCTACACCCACCGCCGCATGGCTGCTTGCCTGCGCGACATGGAGATCGTTCTCCGCTACGTGACCTACGCCGCCTTCACCGGTGACGCTTCCGTTCTGGAAGATCGCTGCCTGAACGGCCTGCGTGAGACCTACCTGGCTCTGGGCGTCCCCGGCGCTTCCGTGGCTGAAGGTGTCCGCAAGATGAAGGACGCTGCTATCGCCATCGCCAACGACAAGAACGGCATCACCGCTGGTGACTGCTCCGCTCTGATGTCCGAAATCGGCACCTACTTCGACCGCGCTGCTGCTGCTGTCGCCTGATCCAGCTCACGCTGAATCGTGGAGGGGTGAAGGATCGTTAGGTTCTTCACCCCTTTTCTGTGTCCAGGTGTGGAAGGAACAACACCTCTTGCATTTGGTGAGGGTCGCGACTCTGCCAATCGCCGAGTTCCTGCATCAAGGCCAGGCAGTCATCCCTGCGTCCTTGCTTGGCCAGATGTTTGAGCTGAACATGCATGTGCGCGGCAGTCATGGTGACGACCTGCCTGCGAGCCTTCCCTGTGCGATGAGCACCGTTTTTGCTAATTCGTCGCTGCCGACGCTGCACTGAATCAACTGCCTTCTTGGTGAGACGTTAACCATTTCATCACCATCTGACAGTGTTCTGGAGCACGTGCACAATGCCCGGAGCCGTAGGCCTGGGCCCCTGAATAGATTTGGATTTGACCGTGGATTCCGACAGTTTTGACCTGATCGTTCTTGGTGCTGGCTCGGGCGGCCTTGCCGCTGCGAAGCGGGCCGCTCTTCATGGCGCCCGGGTTGCGATTGTGGAAGGTGATCGGGTGGGTGGTGCCTGTGTGATTCGGGGCTGTGTTCCCAAGAAGCTTTTGGTCTACGGCTCCCAGGTTCAAGAACAGCTGGCTGCTGCTCCGAGTTACGGAGTCACGGTGGGGGCCTGTCAGCAAGACTCCGCGGTGCTGCTTGAGAACGTACGCCGGGAGGTGGATCGTCTCAACGCTTTGCACGTCAGCTTTCTCGAGAAAGCTGGGGTGACCCTGGTGAGGGGGTGGGGACGTTTTATTGATGACCATCGCATTGCCGTTCGCACCCATGCCGAGAGGGGTGGCGATCGGATTTTGCGGGGTGATCGGATCCTGATTGCTGTGGGAGGGCAGCCCCGGCGACTGGCCATTCCTGGAGTCGAATTGGCCTGGGTCAGCGACCACATGTTTCTGCAGGAGCGCTATCCGCAGCGTGTGGTTGTGGTGGGTGCAGGTTTCATTGCTTGCGAGTTTGCCTGCATCCTTCGAGGGCTTGGTGTGGAGGTGGTCCAGCTGGTGCGTGGTGCGCATTTGCTCCGCGGTTTTGACCGTGAGCTTGCTGATGCGGTGCAGGCCGGTATGGAAGAAAAAGGGGTCGATCTGCGCTTTGGCGTCAGTCCCACCGCCATTGAAGGGAGCCCCGGTGATCTGTTGGTTCGCTCCAGTGCCGGTGATCAAGTTCCCTGTGGAGGTGTTCTGCTGGCCACGGGACGGCGTCCTTTCCTTGATGGTCTCGACTTGTCAGCGGCAGGAGTGCATGTGGAGAACGATCGGATCCCTGTGGATGCCGATCAGGCCACCAACATTCCCCACATCCATGCGGTGGGAGATGTCACCGATCGTGTGTGCCTAACGCCGGTAGCGATCGATGAAGGTCGTGCGTATGCCGATGCGGCTTTTGCAGGTCTTCACCGTCAGGTGGATCACGAACTGGTTGCCAGTGCCGTGTTTAGTCAGCCGGAGCTTGCCACCGTGGGGCTCAGCGAGGAGGCTGCCATCGCCCGCCTGGGGACTGATCAAGTGGTTGTGCATCGGGCTCGTTTCCGCTCCATGGCCCAGGCGCTGCCCAAAATGGGGCCTCGCTGTCTTCTCAAGCTGGTGGTGCATCAATCCAGCGGGCGCGTGCTGGGATGTCACATGGTGGGCGAGCACGCCGCTGAGATCATTCAGATGGCAGCGATCGCTATCGGCATGGGAGCCACGAAGGCCGATTTTGATCGCACCATGGCCCTGCATCCCTCAGTGGCTGAGGAATTCGTGACCATGGCCTAGTTGCCTCGCAGGGTTTCCAGGCGTTGCCGGAGCTGCCGCGTGAGCCGCTCATGGGCCATTTGGCAAATGGCCTCCACCACAGGGTCGTTGGCGGCATAGAACGCCCGATTCCCGGCTTTCTCCATGGTGACCAAGCCAGCTTGGGTGAGCTGGCTGAGCTGGCGGCTGAGGTGCGACTGGCTGAAACCCGTGCGTTCCATCAGTGTGGCCACGTCGCGCGATCCATTGCGGATCTCGCACATCAACCGCAGCCGGGAGGGTTCGCCAAGCAGCCGGAAGAAACCGCTGAGCTCGTCAATCATCTCCGGCGAGAGCTTGCTGATCGCGCATTCGGCTGCTGATGCTTGGATGTGCTGTTCTATGCCCATAGAGGCATTATGTAGCTCTTCTTGCTGTGTCGCCGATGACGCAAGCGTTTTGGGACCAGCGTTTTGGGAGGAAGGCGTTCGCTTATGGCGAGCAGCCGAATGATTTTTTGGTGGAGCAGGCCTCAGCGCTGCCTCCGGGGGATGCCATTTGTTTGGCAGAAGGTGAGGGGCGCAATGCGGTGTATCTGGCCTCCCTTGGCCATCGGGTGGTTGCCCAGGACTTCAGTGCCGTGGGATTGGCGAAAGCGCAAGCCTTGGCATTGCGACGCGGAGTGGCCCTGAGGGTCGAGCAGGGGGACTTGGCCGCGTGGAACCCGTCTCCGGTCAGCGTGGATCTGGTGGTGGCGATCTGGATGCATCTGCCCGCTTCGTTGCGGCGGCAAGTGCTGGCCAAAGCGGCATGGGCGTTGCGACCAGGCGGGGTTCTCCTGCTGGAGGGTTATGGCCCTGAACAGTTGGGCCTAGGGACGGGTGGCCCGCCGGTGGCTGAGTTGCTGATACCTTCCCAGGCCTTGCGGCAGGAGTTGGCTGGTCTCGAGTTGGAGTTGCTGCGGGACTGCCGCCGCGTTGTGCAGGAGGGTGCGTTCCATCAGGGGGAGAGCGCCGTGGTCCAGCTCAGGGCAAGGAAACCAATACCCTGACCAAAAATCCTTAATTGCGCATATGCGTGTATGCTCATATTGCCTCGTTAGGGCTTGGTCGTGCCGTCATTGCTTCAGTCCGCAGCCGGAGGGTCCTCGGTTCTGCTGCGCCAGCTCTTTGATGCCGAAACAGGCACCTTCACCTACCTGTTGGTTGATGTCGCAACGTGCAGGGGGCTCCTGATTGACCCTGTGTACGAACGCCACTCCAGGGACCTTGCCCTGGTGCGGGAGCTGGGAGTTGATCTGGTTGCCTCGCTCGACACCCATGCTCATGCCGATCACGTCACAGGCAGTTGGTTGATGCATTCCGCCACCGGCTGTGCCATTGGGTTGGCGGATCAGGCCCGTGCTGAGCATGTGAGCCTCCCGTTGAAGCACGGGGATCGGGTCGCCTTCGGTGGTCGTGCTCTGGAGGTGCGGGCCACCCCCGGGCACACCGATGGTTGCCTGACTTACGTACTCGATGACGCCAGCGTGGCTTTTACGGGCGATGCCTTGCTGATTCGTGGCTGCGGACGTTGTGACTTTCAGCAGGGTGATGCCAGCACCCTGTTCCACTCGATTCACACCCAAATTCTTTCGTTGCCGGAGTCGTGTTTGCTCTATCCAGGGCATGACTATGCAGGCCGTCAGGTGACCAGCGTGGCTGAGGAGCGGGCCTTCAACCTTCGCCTCGGAGCAGGAGCCGATGAGCGTGATTTCGTCGCTCACATGGAGGCGTTGCAGCTTCCCCATCCCCATCGGATCGCCGAAGCCCTGCCCGCCAATTTGCGCAGCGGCAGGCCGCATGATGTGGCTCCCCTTGCGGAAGCCTGGGGGCCTGTTCAGCGCAGTTTTGCGGGGTTGCCAGAGCTTGAACCCGCATGGGTCGCCATGCATTTGGCCGAGCTTGTGGTGGTGGATGTGCGCAACCTTGAGGAGGTGGCTGGGCCAGACGGCGTCATCCCAGGGAGCCGTTGCCTCCCGCTAGACCAGCTCCAGCGGCGGCTGGATCAGTTGGATCCTGCTGCGCCCACAGTGATCTGTTGCCATTCGGGCAGTCGTTCTGCCCTGGCCACCCAGCAGCTGATGAAAGCTGGCTTCGAGCGGGTGGCAAACCTGCGCGGCGGGTTGAGGGCCTGGCACCTCGAGGGGTTGCCGATTGCTGACTAACGCCTCCACCCCTTGATCATCGTCTCGTCTGATTTCGTTCATCCATCCCTTGACTTCCCATGACTATGCCTTCGTCACTGCGCTACAGCCCCTTTGAACTTGAGGACCAGCTCCGGCAGGGCAAGGTTCAGGTGATTGATGTGCGTGAGCCCATGGAATTCGTGGGGGGCCACATCCCAGGGAGCCGCAATGTTCCCTTGGGGCTTCTGGCGAAGACGGATCTCCCAGAAGGCGTGCTGGTGTTGGTGTGCCAGAGCGGTGCCCGCAGTGAACGGGGCCAGGCCTTGCTGAAGCGCCTCGGTCGCGGCCATGCAGTGGCTGATCTAGAGGGGGGAATTCTGGCTTGGCAGCAGGCGGGGCTTCAGGTGCACAAGCGCAAAGGAGCGCCACTCCCCTTGATGCGACAAGTGCAGATCACGGCTGGGGCCATGGTGCTGACTGGCGTGGTGCTCTCCCAGACCGTTGCGGTCGGCTGGATCTGGCTGAGTGGCTTTGTGGGCGCTGGTTTGGTGTTCGCTGGCATCAGCGGGTTCTGTGGGATGGCCCGGTTGCTGGCTGCGATGCCCTGGAACCGGGTGCAGGCATGACGGAGCTCCTGCTCGTTGGTGGGGGGGCGTTGATCGGGATGCTCCTGGCGATGCTGGGCGCAGGGGGGTCAATCCTGCTTTTGCCCTTGTTGGTGGTGGGTGCTGGTGTGGGCCCCAGTGAGGCTGTGCCTCTCTCGTTGATCGTGGTGACGGTTTTGGCGCTGGCGAATCTTTGGCCGGTGCTCGTGCGTCGTCAGTTGGCGATCAGGCCAGCACTTCTCTTGGGCCTACCGGCCCTGCTTGGTGCATGGTTGGGCGGATCCCTGGTGAAGCAGGGGCTGATTGCCCCCTCTGTGCAACTTGGGGTGTTCACCGTTGCCGCTGTGGTGGCGGCAGTCCTGATGCTGCGGCCCATTGTGCCTACCTCAGGTAGTTCTCAGTTGCGCCTTTCGGGGGGGCGCTCCGTTGCCCTTGTTGGGCAGGGGGGACTCGTGGGGTTGTTGACAGGGATTGCGGGAGTGGGAGGTGGTTTTGCAATCGTGCCGGCTCTGGCACTGCTTGCAGGCCTGCCGATGCGTCTGGCCACAGGCACAAGCCTGGTGCTGATCGTGTTGAACAGTTGTGTGGCATTTTTGGCGCTCGGGGTCTGGCCTGGAGCGTTGCTGCCACGTCTCCTGCCTCTGCTGCTGGGGGGAGGCTTTGGAGTGCTGCTTGGTCAGGTTTTGCAGCCTCATCTGAGGGAACGCCAGCTTCGGCTTGGTTTTGTCTTTCTGTTGATCGGATCGGCTGCCCTCACCGGTTGGCAGGCGTTCCTTCTTCCTGTCAAGCAACTGGACAACATGGATTCCTCCCCTCGTTCCCTACGTTGATGGCTGCGTAGTGCGACGTTGTGTTCGGCGTTCAGGTCCTCCGTCAGGGGGGTGTTCTGATCATTCCCCTGCTGCTGATGTCGGTCGCTGTTGTCTCGATCGGAGTTGAGCGATTGCGCTTCTGGCGGCAATGGGGCCGAGATGGCGACTCCCGGCTCCAAGACCTTGTGAATGCGTTTCAGGGCAAATCGCAGGTGCAGGCTTGCCTGTATCAGGATCTCCTTCAAGCTCGCCTCAAGCAGCGCCTCTCCCGCTGGGATGGCTGCCTCGAGTTGGCCATGGCCCTGGGTCCGTTGATGGGGCTGCTGGCCACCGTTTTGGGTTTGATGGATGTTTTGGCCTCCCTGGGCTCCGATCTTGTGATGCCCGCCGGTACGAGACCGTTGCTTTCTAGTTACGGCCAAGTGCTGATTGGCTCGGCTCTTGGTCTGCTCGTGGCCTTTGAGGCCCTTCTGGTGCAGAGGCTTTGTCGCCTCCGCCGCGATGCTGTTCTGGCCCGCTTCGAGCAATCCTGCCTGCAGTGCCGCAGTGAGTTGGCCTGATGCCTTGGGTTCTGGCGCTTACAACTGCCGTGTTGGGCTTGACCACCGTTTTGGCCACCCTTTCGGCTTCCTTGCAGCTGCCTCCGCTGGAGAGCGTCGCTGCGACCAATCGTCTTCACGGGGAAGCACCATGGTGGATTGTGCGTTCGCCATCAGGTAGTTGGTATCTGAACGGTGAGCCCCTTTCCAGTTCCGGCTTGGCCAGACGACTGCGTGAGTCTGAGCAGAAACCACGATCGCTGTTGTTGCTCCCAGCGAACGGCCGCCGGGCAGCGCAGGTCGCCGACGACCTGCGCTGGCTTCGCCAGCACTCGAGCCATCCCGTCTCGCTGGGCCTTGTGCCCGAGCACTCATGAATGGGCTGGCTCCGATGGCTTTGGTCTGTGCTCTGGCGAGTGTGGTGGGCTCCGCCGGGGCACTTGTGGCGTTGTTGCTGCCGCAGTGGTGCCAACAGCGATCGGCCCACGATGGTTTTATCAGCCTGCATGTTCAGGCCGATGGAACCCTTCTCCTTTGGAACACGCCTGTGGTGGCAGCACAACTGCCCGTTCTGCTCGAGCCCTTGAAGAGGCAGCACCCGGCGGCTCGAATCCGCGTGGTGTTGTCTCCTGAGGTTTCTTGGGGACAGGTCCAGACCCGTTTGAGCGGGATTGATCTCACCAAAACTGATGTTGATCTTGAACTCCCTGCTATCCAGCGTCCGTAAGCCTTTCACCCTGGCAGCGCCAGTGCTGGTCGCGCTGCTCGCCCACGGCACCCTGATCCTCATGTCCAGCCGTCCAGCAGCTAACGCTTCAGCTTCTGCTGCCGGTTCAAGGCCGCAATCAGACAACACACGCCAGCTCGTGCGTCTCAGTCGTCATGGTGCCATCGCCAAATCTTCGGCTTTGGCAAGCCTGAGCGCGAAACCTCTGAAAGCTCCCCCTCCCCCGAAGCTGACTGAGCCTCCCGTCGAGACGGGCCATGCAGGAGGTCCTCCCCAACAAGAGCGCAAGCCTTCTTCGACGGTCTGCACCCCTTCCCAAGGCGCGACAAGCGTGATGCGCCCCAGTTTTGAAACGGTGGCTGCCCTTTGGTCGCTGGGCCGTGCTGCGGGGGAGACGTCTCCGATCCTGCCGGGGAAGAACCTTGGCTCAGAGTTGCGTCGTTTGCCTTTAGCGGCATTTTCTGGAGTGGCTCCTCAACAACTCGATCGTTTGCTGCTGACAGGACGGGATGGGCAGTATCAGCTTTGGGTGCGCGGTGATCAGGTGTGGGTGGCCTGGCAGGACGAGAGGGTGAGGGTGTCGCCTAAACCCGCTGGCGCTGCAACTGGCGCCAGTACATCAAGGCCTGTGAAGCAATGATCACCATGACGACTGGCAGAACAAGACAGAGCACCACCAGTCGGAATGCATCACTCCAGCTGGCCAGCCCGGTTTCTGGAAGCACATTGTCGGTGAGATAAACGCAGTAGAGGCCTACCAGCAGGCCGCCCTCGAGCCGTGAGATCACTCCTTTGGTCCAGAAAATCGGGAAGCAGGCCAGGCAGGTGAGCAGCATGACCGGGAGATCGTCATTGATCAGTTCCGGCCCTACCTGCAGGCCCCTCGCTCCTGCAGCCAAAGCTCCACCCCCAAGTACCAGCAGGAGGTTGAGAAGGCAGCTGCCCACCACGTTGCCAATGGCCAAGTCGGTGCGGCCCCGAAGTGCTGCCACCAGTGATGTGACAAGTTCGGGCATCGATGTTCCGGCCGCCACGATGGTGAGCCCGATGACGGCTTGGTTGACTCCGAGCTGAAGCGCTGCTGCCGTTGCTCCCTTCACCAGCAGCTGCGAACCGAACACCAGCACCACAATCCCTCCGACCAGTCGCACTGTCGCCTTCAACCAGCCCTCGTCTGCTGTCTCGGCATCGATGTCGGGTTCGGCGTTTTCCATCCCCTCGGGTTCTTCCCGTGCTGTGCGGATCTCCCAAATGGTGTTGATCACAAGGGCCAGCAGCAGGGCTGCTCCCGATTGCCAGGTGACCCTTCCAGTGGAGGCCATGCCCCAGACGGCGGCTGATACAGCCAGTAGCAGGGGCACATCCCTTCGCACCAGCCGGCTCTCCACTTTGAGAGGAAGCACGAGAGCGCTGCTGCCCAGCACCACCATCACGTTGAAGATGTTGCTGCCAACCACGTTGCTCACGGCAAGCGCGTCCGCTCCCTGCAGCACTGAACCGAGGCTCACAAAGAATTCCGGTGCACTGGTGCCGAGGGCCACCACGGTGAGACCGATAACCAGTTGTGGAATGCCGAGGATCAGGGCGAGGGTGACGGACCCTTGCACAAACAGCTCGCCACCTCCGAACAGCAGCCCTATTCCCACCAGCACTTCCAGGGCTGACAGCACAAAGGGAGGCATCAGGGATCCGACGAATCCATTAATTCTGCTGCCTTGGTGCCATTGGAGTTGCTGATTGGAAGAGAAGTTTTTGCAGGCCGATGAGGCCTAACATTCGCCGACTCTGTTCAAAGAGGTTCAGTGCTTCTGAATCGCATCAGCACCCAGAACATCAAAGGTGACGCCTTTGGCGGGTTGACGGCGGCAGTGGTCGCCCTGCCAATGGCCCTCGCCTTCGGCGTTGCGGCTACTGGTGATCCAGCTCCGGGCCTATGGGGCGCTGTGATCATCGGTTTGGTGGCGGCGTTCTTTGGTGGCACCCCCACGTTGATCTCTGAACCCACCGGCCCCATGACCGTGGTGTTCACCTCTGTGATCCTTAGCTTCACCGCCACGGTGCCGGACAAGGAAACGGCCCTCGCCATGGCTTTCACCGTGGTGATCCTGGCTGGTTTGTTCCAGATCCTCTTTGGTGTCTTCCGCCTGGGCCGCTACATCACTCAGATGCCCTACACGGTGATCTCTGGGTTCATGTCAGGCATCGGCGCGATTCTGGTCATTCTCCAGTTGCCGGCCTTCCTGGGTCAGGAGACCAAAGGAGGGGTGATGGGCACGCTGACCCACCTGCCCACCCTGTTTTCCAATGTCCAGCCCATGGAGCTGGCCTTGGCGCTGATCACCGTGGCCATCCTCTGGCTCACTCCAGCCACTGTCAAAAAGGTGTGTCCGCCCCAGCTGCTGGCTTTGGTGCTGGGCACCGTGCTGTCGCTCACCCTTTTTGCGGATGCAGGGCTTCGTCAGATACCCGCCTTCGAGGCAGGCTTCCCGACGCTGCACCTGCCCACCTTCTCCGGTGGCCAGGTCAGGCTGATGTTTGTCGATGCTGCGGTGCTCGGCATGCTCGGCTGCATCGACGCACTGCTCACCTCGGTGGTGGCCGACAGCCTCACCCGAACGGAGCATGATTCGAACAAAGAATTGGTGGGTCAGGGCCTGGCCAACATTGCTTCGGGTCTCTTTGGTGGCTTGCCCGGTGCTGGCGCCACCATGGGCACGGTGGTGAATATTCAGGCAGGAGGACGCTCGGCACTTTCCGGGATCGTGCGGGCTGTGATCCTTATGGTGGTGGTCTTGGCGGCTGCCCCGCTGGCCTCCAAGATTCCCTTGGCGGTGCTGGCTGGGATCGCCCTCAAGGTGGGTATCGACATCGTCGACTGGGACTTTCTGCGCCGGGCCCATCACCTGTCCATGAAGGCAGCGGTGATCACCTATGGCGTGATTGCCCTCACCGTCTTGGTCGATCTGATCGCCGCTGTGGGCATCGGGGTGTTTGTGGCCAACGTGCTCACCATCGACCGGATGAGCGCTCTGCAGTCCAAACGGGTGAAAACCATCAGCACCGCCGATGACGATGTGGAGCTATTGCCGGAAGAGCAGTCGCTGATCGATCAGGCTTCCGGACGCGTGCTGTTGTTCCAACTTGCAGGCCCGATGATCTTTGGTGTGGCCAAGGCCATCTCCCGCGAACACAACGCCATTGGTGAGTGCGAAGCCGTGGTGTTTGATCTCCATGAGGTGTCTCACCTCGGCGTCACGGCGTCGTTGGCCTTGGAGAACGCGATCAAGGAGGCCATCGAAGTGGGGCGCAAGGTTCACTTGGTGTTGCTGCCAGGGGCCACCCGCCGTCGCCTCGAGAAGCTGAAGCTGTTGGATCTGATTCCTGAGGATTGCATCACCACCGACCGCTGTGATGCCCTGCGCCGTGCCGTTGCCGGCCTCAACTGACCTTTGCTCCTCCCTGTGTGACTGACGCTCCGTCTCGCCTCACGCTTCGTCGTCCTGACGACTGGCACGTGCATTTGCGGGACGGAGCCATGTTGCACGCCGTGGTCCCCGCAACAGCGCGGATGTTCGCCAGGGCCATCGTGATGCCCAACCTCAAGCCTCCTGTCACCACGGTGGAGGCAGCCCTGGCGTACCGCGACAGGATTCTGGCGGCCGTGCCTGAAGGGGTTCAGTTCACCCCGTTGATGACGGCCTATCTCACCGATGACTTGGCTCCTGAGGTGCTGGAGCAGGGCCATCGGGAAGGGGTGATCACTGCAGCCAAGCTGTATCCAGCCAATGCCACCACCAATTCAGCGGCAGGGGTGACCGATTTGTTGGCCATTGCTCCTTTGCTGGAGACCATGGAATCGCTGGGCATGCCCCTGCTGATTCATGGGGAGGTCACCGACCCAGAGGTCGACATCTTTGATCGTGAAGCGGTGTTCATCGATCGCCATCTCATTCCCCTGAGGAAGCGCCATCCCGGATTGAAGGTGGTGCTTGAACACATCACCACGTCTCAAGCCGTGGACTATGTCTCTCACCGTGATCCTCGCCTGGCGGCAACGATCACCCCTCACCACTTGCATCTCAACCGCAATGCGATGTTCGCGGGGGGCTTACGCAGCGACTTCTATTGCCTGCCGGTGGTGAAACGGGAGTCCCATCGCCGGGCTTTGGTGAAGGCTGCCACCAGTGGTGAGTCCTGCTTTTTCCTGGGAACGGATTCAGCTCCCCATCCCCGAGCTGGCAAAGAATCCGCCTGTGGTTGCGCTGGCATCTTTAACGCCCTTCATGCCCTTGAGAGCTATGCCACCGTCTTTGAGCGAGAGGGGGCTCTTGATCAGTTGGAGGCCTTCGCCAGTGAGTTCGGCCCGCGTTTCTATGGTTTGCCCCTCAATCAAGACACCGTCACCCTGGAGCGGCAGGAGCAGCAGGTGCCTGCCCGCTTAGAGGGACCATTCCCTGCTCCTGCAGGCCTGTCAGCGCTTGACCCAGCCCAGGCTCCTGTGTTGTTCCATGGTGGTGAAACCTTGCCTTGGCGAGTGACAACCATCAGCACATCCACGGGTCATCCCTGATGGGCTTGTCGCTCAGGCCTCCAGTCACCTAACAGCCTGAACGCCCAGATGGAGGGGATGGTCGAGGGTTGCCGTTGGTTGCAAAGCCCCGATTGGATCTCAGATCAGAACCGTCTGTGCGTCTGTGCCTGGACGGCGCTCGACGCCATTCACCTCAACACCTGGGCTGTGCCATATCCCGCGATGCCGTGAATGAATGGGGGCAGGGGGACTTGAACCCCCACAGGCCTTACGGCCCAAACGATTTTAAGTCGCGTGCGTCTACCAATTCCGCCATGCCCCCGGCGGTGAGGGCTCTGTCAGTGCCCTGCGCGGCATCTTAGATTTCGACCAATCAGTGGAAGACCTGTGTTGCCGGATGCCCTCACCAGCATGGTCAGCGTCGAAACGCTGCTTGTGCTTGCCGCCTATGCCCTGCTCGGCGGTCTTTATCTGGTGGTGGTCCCCCTGGCGCTTTATTTCTGGATGAACAAGCGCTGGCATCGGATGGGCAAGGTGGAGCGCCTCGGGATCTACGGAATGGTGTTTCTCTTCTTCCCGGGAATGATCGTGTTTGCACCATTCCTCAACTTCCGTCTGCAAGGACAGGGCGAGGTTTGATCCTTTGACGCGTCTGAACGTTCTCCTGGTCGGATTGGCGGTGCTTGTCTTGGGCGCCCTTGGTTATGGCGCCTTCACGGCCGCAGGTTTTGAAGATGCTTCTGCAGGAATTGCTGCGGAAGCGGTTCTGATTGTGATTGTGGTTGTGTGGACGGGGTCTTACCTCTTCCGAGTGGTGACGGGAAACATGACCTACATGGAGCAGCGGCGTCGCTACCGCGAGGGGTATGACCAGATCACAGATGCCCAGCTTCAGGAACGGTTTGATGCCCTCTCCCCTGAAGAGCAGCAGGCTCTTCTGAGCCAACTCTCGCCCGAATCCACCACCGACTCGTAGGCTCCCGCAGTGCTTGTGCTGCGCTGACCGCGTTCTTGGCCCCCATGACCACCCCTGCAGTGACCGCAACCGACTCCCTGTCACCGATTGCGGCACGCTTTGCCAGCCTGAGGGAGCAGGGGCGGATGGCCCTGATGCCGTTCCTGATGGCTGGAGATCCCGATCTGAGCACTACTGCTGACGTGCTGCTCAGCCTGCAGGACAACGGTGCCGACATGGTGGAGTTGGGGATTCCCTACAGCGATCCTCTGGCCGACGGTCCGGTGATTCAGGCTTCCGCCTATCGGGCACTGGACGCTGGAACCACCCCGGGTCGGGTCCTGGAGATGTTGGCCAGCCTTAAAGGCAAGCTCACCATCCCGGTGATTCTGTTCACCTACAGCAATCCCCTTCTGAATCGCGGTCCAGAGGTCTTTTTTCGGGAAGCGGCAGCTGCGGGTGCTGCAGGTTTGGTGATCCCTGACCTGCCTTTAGAAGAGGCCGAGAGACTCTCCCCCTTGGCCCAGGCTGCTGGTCTTGATCTGGTGCTGCTGGTGGCTCCCACCACCCCTGCCGAACGGATGCAGCGCATCGCTGCAGCGAGTCGTGGCTTTACCTACCTGGTGAGCGTGACCGGTGTGACCGGCGAGCGCGCCAGCCTGGAGGGACGGGTGTCCTCCTTGGTGGCTGACTTAAAGGGCTGTTGTCCAATTCCTGTTGCTGTGGGCTTTGGAATTTCCGGTCCAGAGCAAGTCGCCCAAGTGAAATCGTGGGGTGCTGATGGTGCCATCGTTGGCAGCGCCCTAGTGAAAAGAATTGCGGCAACGGAGCCGAGCTCCGCTGCCGCGCAGGCTGGCGAGTTTTGCCGGCAGCTGAGAAGCGCTGCCGACTGAATCACTCTTCGTCTTCGTCGCTGCCGCCGACGGGCACGAGACGAATCTGTTTGCGACCCAGCTTGATCTCGAACTCATCACCAGCTTTGAGGTCAAGCATGGCGGTGTAAGCCTTGCCGATCAGCAGGTTACCGTTGCCTTGAACGGTGGCCACGTAGGAGAGTTTGCGTCCACCCTTGCCAACGCCAGCTCCACCGCCGACACCAAGATTCACTCCCTTGGCTTCAAGCAGAGCTTCATAGAAAGCGGTGAAATTAAGGCGCTCGCCACCATCCTTCTTGCCCGACACGTAGCCGCAGGCCCGAACGAGATCGGATTTGCTGACATCGCCCAGTTCTTTGACCTTGGTAAGTAGGTCACTTCCTGTGAGCATGATCGTGTAAGAAAAGATCTACGTCTCAAACATAGCCTTCAATTGCGCCACTGTGCCATTCTCAGAGGGTTAATTCGCTCCGTTTGGGGTATTCAGCGTCGATGGCTCGTTTTGTTCTTTGGGGTACTTACTGTGA
>JAYKIX010000057.1:0-9100 GCA_035286005.1 Synechococcus sp.
AGGAACTGGCGACCGCCGCCGGTTGGCGGTGGATCAAGCGCTGGCACGACGCAGACGACAGCCTCTCCCTGCATCTCCTGATACCGGCAGACTGACGGGATCAGCGACCCCAGACGCGCCATGGGACTAGAAGAACGCCGTCAAAGGATCAAGGCACAACGCGAACTGCTGATCAACGAACTGGACAGTCTCTACATGAGTGCGTTTGAGCGCATCGGCCAGCTGGAGCTGGGGGAGGGTGCCGTGGCCCGATTGACCCAACTGCTGCTCCGCTCCAGGGAAGCCGCCATCACTCCACTGCAGGAAGAAATCGAAAAGCCTGTGATCACCAGCCCGGGGCAGTCATGAGCTGGCTCGACGACCTCGAGCGCAGCCTGGAGCAACGGCTCGACGCCTTCCTGCGGGCCAATCCCCATCAGGATCTCTTGCTGCAGGAACAACATCTGCGCGATCGCCAACGCTGGCTTGAACAGCGGCGCCAGCAACTGCAGATGGAAGCGCAGGAGCTGCGGCGGCAACTGCTCCGGCTGGCCAGCGACGTGCGGGACTGGAAGGATCGCAGCCAGCGAGCCCGTGGGGCTGGCGCCAACGACCTCGCGGATCGTGCTGATCAGCACGTGCAAACGCTGTTCCAACAAGGGCGGCAGCTCTGGGGAGAGCTGGACGCACTCGGGGCCAGCTTCAGAAGCGTGGAGCAGGAGTTTGCCGCCATGGCCTCCAACAATCAAAGGCCCAGTCCTGGTCGCTCACTCAACCAGGACTGGGCCCTGTTTGAAGCAGAACAGGAGCTGGAAGAACTCAGACGCCAACACGGCCTGAGCTGAGCGCTTGTCAGGCCTTAGGCGCGGGAGGCTCGAGGCTGACGTTCTCGGGCGGAGGAGTGGGATCGGGATCGGCAATCAGCATGTGCTGCAGCACGATTTCAGGGCGCTCGCTATCCCGCCAGCGAATCCGATACGCGGGCATTTTCGTACCGCGGCTGGTGGTCTGCTCCACCGGCTCCATCACCCATCCCCGACGGGAACGTCCCTGGGGATTGCGCTTGACCACCGCATCGGCGTGCTTGAAGCGGAAACCTACGCGCTCACCACTCATGGGAAGAGAACCCTGCCATTGACACTAATTATCCATGTTGAGGGAATCAAGCCTCAGCGCGGCTCTCCGGGCGAAGCAATGGGAAGGCGATCACATCGCGAATCGATGGGCTGTCGGTGAGCAGCATCACCAAACGATCGATCCCAATGCCAAGACCGCCGGTGGGTGGCATGCCCACTTCGAGGGCATTGACGAAATCCTCATCCAAACCTTGAGCTTCCAGATCGCCAGCCGCCTTACGGGCCTGCTGGGCTTCCAGGCGCTGCCGCTGATCCACAGGGTCAATCAACTCACTGAAGGCATTGGCGTGTTCGCGGCCCACGATGAACAGCTCAAAGCGTTCCACCAGGCCGGGCTTCCTGCGATGGGGCCGCGCCAGCGGCGAGATCTCCACGGGATAGTCGGTGACGAAGGTGGGCTGGATCAGGGTGGATTCCACAGCCTGTTCAAAGGCCTCATTCAGCAAACGGCCCACGGAATCGGCCAGCTCGGGAACGTGAAGACCCTGGCTGGCCATGGCCGCCGCAGCCTGTTCACGGCTGCTGAAGCTGGTGAAATCAAGGCCCGTCGCGTCGTGCACCAGCTCATGCATGGTGGCGCGCCTCCAGGGCGGAGCCAGATCAATCTCCGTGCCTTGATACGTGATCGTGGTGGTGCCGCACACCTCCTGGCAAACCGCACTCACCATCTGCTCGGTGAGTTCCATCATTCCGATGTAATCGGAATAGGCCTGATAAATCTCCACCGAGGTGAATTCAGGGTTATGGCGGGTACTGATTCCCTCATTGCGGAAAATCCTCCCCAGCTCATACACCCGCTCAAAACCACCCACCACCAAGCGCTTGAGGTGGAGCTCTGTCGCGATCCGCAAGGTGAGGGGCAGATCGAGGGCGTTGTGATGGGTCTCAAAGGGGCGAGCATCAGCGCCACCGGGCTCGCTCTGGAGCACAGGGGTCTCGATCTCCAGAAAATCCCGTTCATCCAGCCAACGGCGGATTCCACTCACCAAACGCGCCCGCCGCCGAAACGTCTCCCGGGTGTCAGGAGACACCACCAGATCGAGGTAGCGCTGGCGGTAGCGCTTTTCCACATCCGCCAGGCCATGCCACTTATCGGGCAGCGGCTGCAGCGACTTGCTGAGCATGCGCCAATCGCTCACCTTCACGGACAGTTCACCCCGATCGGTGCGCCGCAGGGTGCCCGTCACGCCCATCCAGTCACCGCCGTCGACCAGTGAGGTGATCTGCTTGAACCAGCCCTCCTGCTGGGCCTCAAGGCCGGCTTTTTCAAGGAACAACTGGATCGTTCCGGTTTCATCGGCCAACGTGAAGAAGGCCAGCTTGCCCATCACCCGCCGGGTCATGACCCGGCCCGCCACCGAGACGGTGACGTCGCGCTCCTCGCCGTTGGGGAGATCGGCATGGGCCTGCTGGAGCACCGCCATACGATGGCTGGGCGTGAAGCCGAGCGCATAAGGACCTTGACCCAGCTCTTCAAGGGCCTTGGCCTTTTCCAAACGGGTGTCGCGGAGCTCGGACACAGCAATGCAGTCAGTCGGGCGCCATCCTGCCCGAGCACTGAACCATCAACTGCCGATCAAGCGGTCGCGACAGCCTGAGGGAGATCACCCATGCGCTGGGAGGCATAGCCGATGCCACGCACCGTGAGAATCAATTCAGGGTTGCGGGGGTCGGGCTCCAACTTGCCGCGAAGGCGTGCCACATACACGTCAACGACACGCAGATCAGCCGCGCGGCGCGGAGGATAACCCCAGAGCTGCTCAAGAATTTCCGCCCGCGGAACCACCCGACCAGGTTCACGGAACAACAGCTCCAGCAGGCTGAATTCGGTGTAGGTCAGGGAAATGCGGTCGGTGCCTCGGGTGACTTGGCGGCGATTGGTGTCGACCACCAGGTCTCCAACCCGGAGCACACCTTGGCCTACGGGAATCTCGCGAGGCTCGGCCGTGGCTGAACCACGACCCACACGACGCAGAATTGAGGCAATGCGCACCTCCAGCTCCTTCGGACTGAAGGGTTTCGGCAGATAGTCGTCAGCACCGAGATCCAGACCGGCGACCCGCTCCGAGATCGCCTCGAGTGCCGACAGGAAAATGATCGGAACACAGGATTCCGCCCGAAGCCTGCGACACACCGCAAAGCCATCCATTTTTGGAAGCATCACGTCGAGCACCACCAGATCAGGAGACTCGTTGTGGAACACCTCAAGGGCTTCTTCGCCGTCTTCGGCGCAAATCACCCTATAACCGGCCAGCTGCAGACGCATGACCAGAACACGGCGTACAGCCGGCTCGTCATCAACCACAAGGATGGTCGCTTTTGGGGCCTCAGGAACCTGAGACTCCGTTGCATCGCTGCGATTCTGGTTGGGCGACCCGAGGTCGGGCATGCGTCCGCGCAGATGAAGAAACGCAACCTTACCCGTCCGCGGAGAAAAAACCGGGACTAAAGCGCCAAGACCAGCCCAGACTTCCGCTTCTTTTAAGGTTCAGGCCAACGCGCTGCTGCATAGGCGTTCCACTGCAGCGCAGCCTCCTCCAGCGCCTGATCACTGCTGATCTGACCCAACATTGCACGCTGCAACTGGGTGTAGATGATCGTTTGGAGACGCTTGACCCCAGGGGTGGAGGGCACAAGCACCCGCGCCCGCTCGAGCGTGTCGAGAGACAGCAGGCGGGCCTGGCGCAGCTGTGAGGCCTGGGGATTCGGAGGCGTCTCTGCCTGGAGCTCCTGACGAACCTGGGCAAGCGCCTCAAGCGAGGACGGCAACACAGGAGCCTCACGGACAAACCGGGCCTGATTAGGACCGTTGGTGAGGAACAAGGCCAAGGCCAGGGCCTCGCGGGGACGGGTGCTCTGACGGGGCACGGCCAACGTCATCAACGCCACGTTGGCGGTGCCATCCGGCCCGGCCAATGGCGGGTGGGGAACCGTGGCAGAAGCCACTTGGGGAGCATTGGTCTGAATGCTGCGCACAAACTCAGGGCCTTTGGCCAGAAGCGCCAGCTCGCCGCTCTGATACAGCTCCACGGCGCGGCTCTGGCCCTGGCTCACCACCTCACGGGGGAGAAGACCCTGGCGATAGAGATCCACCCAGAACGCAAAGGCACGCCGCCCTTCCGGGGTCACAAAACCGGCTCGCTGACGCTGATCCAACAGCGTCACCCCCATTTGCACCAACGACTCCAAGAGTTCTGCAGAGTCATCAGGCACCACGGTGACAAACAGGGCGTAACGCCCAGTGCGCTCACGGATCGTCCGCGCAAACGCGGGCACATCGCGCCACCGTTGCGGAGGCTGGGTCAAGTCTGCCTGCTTCAGGAGCTGTTGATTGACCAGGCTCAAGCGCACTGTGAGATACCAGGGCACAGCGATCTGGCCCGCTTGCGGGTCGCGGGCCGCCTGCCACACCGAGGGCAAATAGCGCTGGGCAGCACCTGCCGGCAACAGGGGGGTGAGGTCGGTGAGCCCACCTTTGCTCGCCAGATTGGCGGCAAACGGAGGATTGAGATTGACCACATCGGGTGCAGTGCGGGCAAACACAGCGGCCAGCAGTTTGCGCTCCACCGATCCCCAGGGGAGATCCGTCCAGCGCACCGAAGCCTCGGGCTGATCGGCCTGCCAGCTGCTGACCACACCAGTCATGTAGGTGTTGAATTTGGGCGCCAGCTGCAGCGTCCACAACTGCAGCGGCTGGTCACCCGAGGGTTGCGGGCGGCAACCGAACGCCAACACACCGGACCCAACGAGCGCCACCAGGCTCAGTGTTGGCCGAAGGCGCTTTCGCCATTGCATCCTTCTCATCCTGCGCATACCGTCATCGTGGCTGGTCATCCCGGTGCTCGACGACGCCAAAGCAGCACCTGCCAAGACACCAACATCGGTGCCAGCAGACCAGTGATCAAGGCCTGGGTCAAACAGAGATGCCAAGCCCAGTGCTGCATCAGTGGGGCATCAAGCCCCTGCACCAAGCGCAGCTGCAACCAACAACTCAGACCCACCACCATGGCCCCGAACCAGGCCAATAGGCCAAGGTTGAGACTGCATTGAATCAAGCGGCCCCGGCGGCCCAGCCGTCCCCACCACCAACCCAACAGGATCAACGCAGGCAGCTGGGTCAAACCGTCCCCACCCAGGCCGTCCAGCAGCAATCCCAGCGCCGCGCCAGCCATCACCCCTGACCAGGGACCATCCACCAGAGCCCAAGGCAACAGCCACAACACGGCCCAGCTGGGGGCCACGCCCGACAGCGTCATCCAGTTGGGGTGGGCTAACGACAACAACGGAACCGCAAGAGCGGTGGCCACACACATTGGCTGGGTGTGCAAACGAGCCATCAGCGTGTCTGCACCTGAACCCAGTCAATCGCTTCAGGCGACGCAATCAGCTGCACCAATCCTTCCGGGGCTGGCACCGCCTGGCTATCCAGTGACTGAATCACAGCCACCGGCACGTTGGGAGGCAACAACGTGCTCGCCGGTGAGGTGCTGACCAAATCACCGGGATGGGCCTTGACGTCTTTATCGATGAATCGCAGCTGTGGGCGCGGCGTACCCACCCCCACCAACAACGCGTGCTGGCGGGTGCGCGGCACCCAAACCCCGATCTGACTTCCGGGATCCGTGAGCAGACGAACGCGGGATGTGGAGGGGGTAACGCTCTGCACGCGACCAATCAGCCCCCCGGGACCGATCACACCATCCCCAGCTGCGATGCCCTTCAGGGAACCTTGATTCAATTCCAGCTGCTCCCACCAGGCTGCAAGGGTCCTGGAAATCACTGCAGCTGACACCTGATCTTTGCTTGCCCGGCGGTTGAGATCCAACAGTTGACGCAACCGTGCATTGTCGTGGCGCAACAGCTCGAGCTGAGCCCTCTGTTCGAGGGAGGCTGCGGACTGCAACCACTCTTTCTGGCCCGACCCAGGCCAGAACGGGCGCGTGACCAAGGCGTAGGCATCCATAAAGCCCGCCCCTTTGCTCCAACGGACACCTGCGAGGAGTGCCAACACGCCAACCCATGGAGCCAGGCGACGGACTCCTCGGATTCGCAACCGAACTGATCTCTGGGAACTGCCCATGGCTCAAGCCGTCACCGTGGTGCGCATGTCGTCCGGTGTATCAAGAACACGCTGATAACGCTTGTAGTCCTCCAGAACACGGCCGCAGCCGTTCACCACACACGGAAGGGGGTCTTCAGCGATGTGGGTGAAAAGACCTGTCTCGTGAGTGGTCACCTGGCGGATGCCGCGCACCAGCGGTCCGCCCCCCGCCAGCATGATGCCGCGGCCAGAGACATCGATCAGGGTGTTCGCCGTGCCGAGGTCGATGCCGAGGTCGCGAGAGAGCTGAAAGCGACGAAACAACACGGGACTGAGCCCAGAGTTCAAATCATAGGGAGGTTTTTCAGGCCCATCTGGGACATCCGGAGCAGAGGGTGGAACTCCTTGGAAGCAGCCACGAAAGCCGTGGCGCATCATTGACCAACGAAGAGGAGGAATCCATGGGCGTCAATTCCGTCACCCTTGTGGGCCGTGCCGGCCGCGACCCTGAAGTGCGTTACTTCGAGTCGGGCAGCATGGTGGCCAACCTGACCATGGCCGTGAACCGCCGCAGCCGCGACGACGAACCGGACTGGTTCAATCTGGAGATCTGGGGCAAACAGGCCCAGGTGGCCGCCGACTATGTGAAGAAAGGCTCCCTGCTGGGGATCGTGGGCAGCTTCAAGCTCGACCGCTGGACCGACCGCAGCAGCGGTGAAGAGCGCACCAAACCGGTCGTCCGAGTCGACCGACTCGAACTGCTTGGCTCCAAGCGCGACAACGAAGGAGGTGGCTACGGCGGTGGCAGCCCCAGCGAAGAGGAAGTTCCCTTCTGAACCGCGATCGGAGACGGGGCCATGCCTGGAGCCCCGTCTCTCTCCACGTCTCTGGGCTCAGTCAGCCGACTGGCGTCGACGCCAGATGCGCAGGCCCAGCCAGATCCCACCAGCCACAAGAGCGATTACCAGGCCCACCTTGATCACTTTGGAAACCGGATCAATCCAGAGCTCCACACTGCTGTAGCTCTCGCCAAGCAATAAGCCAGCGACAGTGAGCAGCAAGGTCCAGATCAAGCTGCCGGCAGTCGTCCAGATCAGGAAAGGCGCCATGGGCATCATCTCGATGCCGGCGGGCACAGAGATCAACGTGCGAATGCCTGGCACCAGGCGGCCCCAGAACACCAAAGCGGTGCCAAAACGATTGAACCAGCGACGGCTGCGGGCGAGTTCTGCAGGGCTGATGCCGATCCAGCGGCCATGGCGCTCGAGCCAATGCTCAATCCGCTCCTCATTGATCAAGCGACCGATGCCATACCAGGGCAAGGCTCCCAGCACAGTTCCCAGAAGCCCCGCCAACACGACCGGAACCAATTGCAGCTGCCCCTGCTGCACCAAAAATCCCCCCAAGGGCATGATCAGCTCCGAGGGAATGGGCGGAAACAGGTTCTCGAGAAACATGGCCGCGAAAATCGCGCCATAACCGGCCAGAGGGTTCACCGCCACCGCCTGCTTGATCAACTCAGGCAACTGAGTGATCAGTTCCGACAGTCCCATGGAGACTTTGAAAGAGGAGCCCAGTGTTTCACAGCTGCATGGACGCCCCAGTGATGGCATCAAAAAAGCCAGGCCGCTGAAGCGACCTGGCCCAACAAACAAGCGAGGCGAATCACCTCGCTCATGGGTGATCAGTAGCGGTAGTGGTCGGGTTTGAAGGGACCTTCCACAGGCACATTGATGTAATCAGCCTGTTCCTGGCTGAGCTCGGTGAGCTTGGCGCCAATCCGACCGAGGTGGAGGCGGGCCACCATCTCATCGAGGTGCTTCGGCAGCACGTACACCTCTTTGCCGTACTCATTGCCCTTGGTGAACAGCTCGATCTGAGCCAGCACCTGGTTGGTGAAGGAGTTGCTCATCACGAAGCTGGGGTGACCGGTGGCGCAACCCAGGTTCACCAGACGGCCTTCCGCCAGCAGGATGATCCTGTTGCCGCTGGGCAGGGTGATGTGATCCACCTGGGGCTTGATGTTCTCCCACTCGTAGTCCTTGAGGGAGGCAACATCGATCTCGTTATCGAAGTGGCCGATGTTGCAGACGATGGCCTCGTCCTTCATCTTCACCAGGTGCTCGTTGCGGATCACCTGGTAGTTGCCGGTGGCGGTCACGAAGATGTCCATGTCTTCGACCACGTCCTCAAGACGGACAACGCGGTAGCCCTCCATGGCCGCCTGCAGAGCGCAGATCGGATCCACTTCCGCAATGCAGACGGTGGCACCGAGGCCGCGCAGGGACTGGGCGGAGCCTTTGCCCACATCGCCGTAGCCGATCACCAGGGCCTGCTTGCCGGCCACCATCACGTCGGTGGCACGCTTGATGCTGTCCACCAGGGACTCACGGCAGCCGTAGAGGTTGTCGAACTTGCTCTTGGTGACCGAGTCGTTGACGTTGATGGCGGGGAAGGGCAGCTCACCGCTCTTCTGCATCTTGTAGAGACGTGCCACGCCGGTGGTGGTCTCCTCAGTCACACCCTGGATCTGGGCCTTGGTGCGGCTGTAGAAGGTGGGATCCTGAGCCAGCTTCTTCTTGATGGAAGCGAACAGGAAGGTCTCCTCTTCGTTGCCGGGATTGTCCAGAACGGTGATGTCCTGCTCGGCCTTGCTGCCCAGCATCACCAGACCGGTGGCATCGCCGCCGTCGTCCAGGATCATGTTGGGGGAACCGCCATCACCCCACTCGAGGATGCGATGGGTGTACTCCCAGTACTCCTCCAGGGTTTCGCCCTTGACGGCGAACACAGGAATGTTGCGGGCGGCGATCGCCGCAGCGGCGTGATCCTGGGTGGAGAAGATGTTGCAGGAGGCCCAGCGCACTTCGGCGCCCAGTTCCACCAGGGTCTCGATCAGAACCGCGGTCTGAATCGTCATGTGGAGGGAGCCGGCGATGCGGGC
>JAYKIX010000058.1:0-15661 GCA_035286005.1 Synechococcus sp.
CGGAAGGCCATGCCGGTGAGTTTTCCGTTCAGTTCGGGGATGACGCGACCAACGGCTTTGGCTGCCCCTGTGGAACTGGGAATGATGCTCTGACCCGCACCGCGCCCCCCCCGCCAGTCTTTGAGTGAAGGGCTGTCGATGGGTTTCTGGGTGGCGGTGGTGGCGTGCACCGTGGTCATCAGACCACTGACGATGCCAAAGTTGTCGTGGACCACCTTGGCCATTGGGGCCAGACAGTTGGTGGTGCAGCTGGCATTCGAGACGATGTCTTGCCCGGCATAGCTGGTGTGATTCACCCCCATCACAAACATCGGGGTGTCGTCTTTGGAGGGAGCACTCATCACCACCCGCTTGGCTCCCGCCTCGAGGTGTGCGCGGGCCTTCTCTGCGGTCAGGAAGAAGCCGCTGCTCTCGAGCACGTAGTCGGCGCCCACGTCACCCCAGCGCAGCTGGCTGGGATCCCGTTCAGCGGTCACCCGTATGGGTCGGCCGTTCACCACCAGCTGGCCGTTCTCCACTTGGATCTCTCCGGGAAAGCGACGGTGGGTGGAGTCGTAACGGAGGAGATAAGCGAGGTAATCCACCTCGATCAGGTCATTGATGGCCACCACGTCCACGTCGGGGCTCATCACCGCTTGCCGAAAGGCCAACCGCCCGATACGGCCGAAGCCATTGATGCCGATGCGGATGGTCATGAAAGGGCGCTGGTTTCTAGGGCTTTCTTATAGATCGGATGAGGAGTTTCAGCGCCTCCCCTTTTGGGGACGAAGACACAGTGATTGTTCGGTTCTCGTGGTTGGGCTTCGTCGTGGGGGTTGCCAGGCTTGACCGAGAACCGGATTGCCCTGGATTGCATGACCCAAGCTCTCTCTTGCCCGATCTGTTCACTCCATAGAGATGTAAGCCGTCTTGGCGGTGATGAGATTTGGCGTAATGACCGATGGCTGCTGCGGCATCACGCCGATCCGGCACCCTTGGTGGGTTGGTGCCTGCTGGATTCTCGTCGCCATCTTGGGGGACCCATCGACTTTGTCCCTGAAGAGGCTGCTGAATGGGGCCATGTGGTCATGCGAGCCACTCAATTGGTGAAGAGGGTCAGCGGGTGTGACCGGGTTTATGCAATTGCTTTTGGGGAAGGGGCCCGCCATCTGCACCTCCATCTCATTCCCCGCCATGGCAGCGACCCACGCACGTCCGCTTGGTCTGTGGCTGACCTCTACCGCCAGATCGAAGCAGGTGATCAACAACCAGTTCCCCGGGCGGATGTCGCTCGTTTCCTGGCAACGGCACGTCAGTTGGCCTCGGCTTGTTTGGATTGGCCTTGATGGTGGAGAGACGCTTGCGGCAGGGTCGATGACGAAAGGTTGCCGCTTGTGCTGTTGCCTTGTCCTTCAGGCAGGCTGACGGAGTTCATCAGACTGGAATGTGATGCCTCTGCTGTTCGCCTCTCAAACGGCTCCCGGCGGCCCCACTGTGATCCTTCCTGCCTTGCTGATTGCTGGCATTCTTGTAGCCCTGTCCCAAGCTTTTGTGCCCAAGGGAGATCAGTAAGGGCCAAAACGGGTCACGCACAAGGCGCCACATTTGGCACCAAGACGTACAGCCTCAGCAGGGGGCCATCCTGCGGCTAGGCCTGCTGTCACACCAGCCGCAAAGCTATCGCCACAGCCATACGACTCCAGTGGCAGGCCTGGAGGTTCTGTGGCTTGATAGCGGCCACCAGGTGTCATCCAACCGCCCTGATCACCTTCGGTGGCGATGGTGAGTCGGGGGGGAGGGTTGAGATGGCCCTCAGCAACTTGCTCGCTGGGATCCAGAGCGCTGCCGATCAAGGCATCCAGTGGCACGGACGCTGCTTCGAGGACGCTGAGCCCCAGGCGCGGCGTTGCGGTAAGAATCCTGGCTTGACGCGCGAGCTTGAGCCCGCTGGCATCAGTGGCGGAGACAAAAACACCGTCGCAAGTTTGAAGTAAGTCCCAGGGCAGAGGGTCTTCGGCCAGAGGGGTATGCCGTTCTCCAATCACGGTGATGGCGCGATCGCCGCCCCCGTCCACCAGGCTGATACCGCGGCGGCTAGGGGCATCACGCCAGGCCACCAGAGGATCTACACCGAGCTCCTGGAGTCGAGCCACACTTTGTTCTCCACGATCATCACGCCCTAGAGCTGTAAAGAACGGCACGCGTTGACCTGTGAGGCGGGCCAATTGCACAGCCACAACTGCACCAGCACCAGCGGGTTCCTCGAGGCTCCGCAGTGAGCGGCTGATTTGCCCCGGCTGTGGAAACCGATCGACCTGCAGGAAGTTGACCCACTCCTGGTGTCCGATCACTGCAACCTTGAGTGTTGAAAGAGGTTGTTGGACGTTGGGATCCGCCGCTGGCATCGAAGGCTGAACAGGATCTTCCTTTCAGTGTGGCTGGTGTTTAGAGCTCATACTCCTCTTGGAAGCTTGTGAGCAGGCCCTTGTAGAGCTCCAATGTGCCTTCACTTTGCTCGGTGAAGCCCTCGATTTTGTAGAGCTCCTCGAGATGTTTGGCCGCGAGATGGACCTGGGCGAACGCCTCTGCGTATTCGTTCTGAATGTCCTCTTCGGTGATGTCGCGGATCATTGCCGAGATGAATTCAACCTTTTTCAGGGCCGCGGCAATCTCCGCCTCCATCTCTTTGCTGAGCTTGCGCCTCTTCCGGGCCATCTCTGATTCGAATGGGCCGGCCAGATTACGCCGGCCCCGAGACTGCGCTCAGTGCTAAGACCCTGCTCAGAAGCAGAAGGGAAGCATCTTCGTGCTACAGGCGGCATACCCATCCACAAGGGGACCTAGGCCGATCTGATGGATGATTCCCTGGCCAGTGAGGGCCTCGGTCAGCACACCGATCACAAAGCCGAGCATGGCGGCCCGACCGTTGAAGCGTTCCACCCGGGTGAGTTGCTCACTGTGGATGGAGCGGGCAGCACTGTCCTGGAACCACTTGTCGCTGGCTTGCTGATTGGCCATGGGTGGATGTTGAGAATTATTTAGGATTGTAACGGTTTTGTTGCGCTTTGGTTGTCTGTGGTCAGGCCTTTCTGTGGGCGACAGGCGAGCGACGCTTGGGATAGAGCTCTCGGCAAAGAGGGCAGATGGTGCCATCGCATCCGCGGGCTGTGCAGTGCTCTCGTCCGTAAAAAATGATCTGCAGATGCAGCTTGTTCCAGGCGTCTTCCGGAAAAAGCTTTTTGAGGTCGCGCTCGGTGTGTTGCACGCTCTGGCCTTTGCTCAAGCCCCAGCGCTGGGCAAGGCGGTGAATGTGGGTGTCCACGGGAAAGGCGGGAACGCCGAAGGCCTGGGCCATCACCACGCTGGCGGTCTTGTGGCCAACCCCAGGCAGTGCCTCTAGTTCTTCGAAGCTGGTCGGAACTCTGCCTTCATGGGTCTCCGTCAGGATCTGGGCCAGTTTTTTGACATTGCGGGCCTTGGTTTTGGCGAGGCCCAGTTGTTTGATGTGCTGCAGGATCACAGCCTCTTCGAGGGCAGCCATGGCTGCAGGGGTGGGTCCGGCTGCAAACAGTGCAGGTGTGACCTCATTCACCTTTTTGTCAGTGCACTGAGCGCTGAGCAGAACGGCGATGAGCAGGGTGAAGGGATCGCTGTGGTCGAGCGGGATCGGGGTCTCCGGATACGCTTCGTTTAGGCGTTCGTGGATCCGTGCGGCGCGCTCGCGTTTGTTCAACTCTTGGCCGTTGTTGCTCGATGTGGACCCTAGGCAGAGCTTGCACTTCGGCGCGTAAATGTAGCAACGACTACTTTTTGAAGATCCATTAAGTCTTCGAGGGCCGGTCTCTTTCTGGTCCAAATCTCCAAGCAGAGTGCTGGTCCTGGAGAGGATCCATGACCAACGTCGGTAATCCCCGTCGAGGAACCAGTCTGAAGTGGGAGTCGAATGGCGAGTTGGCCGGTGCTGATCTGCGCCACATCCTGCAGCGTCTCCAGGACGCCGACCCTCAGGCTCAGGGGTTGAATAGCTGTGAGTTTGGTTGCGACCTTGCTGGCCACTCCAGTGAGCCCCCTCAGATGTAAGCACCGCCAACAGGTCTGTTCTGCTTAGCCTCCCGCTCTCTGCAGTGACCGTGGTGAATTCTGTTGTGCGCGGCGTGCTTTACGTCTCTGTTTGGGTGATGCTGTGGGGAACCATCGCATCCCTTATTGATTGGGTGCTGCTCACCGGAGAGTTGTACTCCACCGGGTCCTTTGGACAGGCCTCCACCTTCGTGGCTTATGGAGCGGCCTCGGTTGTGTTGGCAGTCCGGTTATCGGGTCGATTCCTTAGGGAGGAAGACAAGTGATTCTGCTCGCGTTGATTGCCTTGATGCAGGCTTCACCCGCTAAGGCTGAAGCCTTGAAACCTGCCTTCTTACAGCGCTGTCAGGTGGATCCCACGCAAGTGGTCGCCAACGATCAGCCTGTTGATCCGGGTGAAGTGAAGGTCGAACAGTCGGTCTTCACGCTTACCTTGGCTGAGGGGGCGATTCCCATCTCCATCACGCCGCGCAATCTGGCGGTTGAGCGTGACGATCTGGTTCACCTCAGCGACGGGGTGCCTCGTTTGGAGGGAGATCGTGTGGTGCTGGACATTCGCTACCAGTACCCCTTGATGAATTTGCCCCCCAGTGATCCCGGAGAAAGCTCGGCGACCTTGGGGCGAGTTCTGACGGAGGGACAGCTGAAGGTGGATGTCAGACGCATGTCGTTCGAGCTCGAGCAGACGATGTCTATGCATCTGGATCTGAACATCCCGGTGTCCTCCCGCCAGGATGTTGTGATCAAAGCCAAGGGCACTTGCATTGAACGGGCGATGCCCGTTGAGGGCCCCGTGGTTCCTCACTGAGGAGGATTCCGGGCGGTGATCGATGCTGCCAGGACTCCCCCAATAAACCCACAGGCATGACTGATCCAGCTCACCCCTGGAGGCGTCGTCCAAGGCAATAACCCCATAAGGGATCCGCCATAGAGACTCAGGGTGAGCACGCTCAAGCCGAGGCTGACTGGACGGCGTTCGATCAAGCCGATCACGACCAGATAGCCCAACAGGCCATACACCACCCCGGAGAGCCCATGGCTCCCCACAGGCCAGATCAGCCAGATCGGCACCTCCATCACGATCACAGCACCCCAAACCGTCTGATAGGAACGGATTCCTTGAGAGAGAACCAAAAAGCTCAGGGGAATAAACACCACTGAATTGGTGAACAAGTGCCCGAAGCCGCTATGGCTGAAGGGGGCTGTGAACAGCGTCCACCAGGGAGTTCCTGGGCCTAGGGCCAAATTCCATTGACCGGCAAACAACACGGTGTCGATGAGTTCCTGCAGCCAGGCAATACCGACGAGCACAAGGGGCAGGGTCAGTAACCAAGGCGGCCTCCCTTCGCTGGCCGGTTGGGGGTTGGGTTGAGGAATCGTCAGGGGTTGAGAGCTATTTCCTGCCAGCCATTCTCGGCGCTCCAGCATCGGCGTCGATGGGGCGTATCGGTGAGTTCCAGCAAATCCACCCGATCAATCTCCAGACTGATCAGTTGGAAACAGCTTGGTGTTGGCGCTCCATCGGGAATCGTCAGCGGAAAGTCGCTATCCAGGCTCAAGGCCTGTCCCGGTGGGGGCCATCCCCAAAGGGCGCGTCCCTCCGGGTGTAGCCGTTCCCAATGCTTCTGCTCCAACCTCTGCTGGAGCTCTGGCGTCAGCCGCAGAGCCTGACCGCGAAAACGGAACTGACAACGCGCCTTTGGGAGAAGCCAGCACACTTCAACCCTGGGATCCTGGCTCAACTCTTCGGATTTGGCGCTGCGTCGATCGGTGAGTAGTTCCAGGGTGAAGCCATCGCGCCAGCCGCGGAACACCAATGTGCGCACCCTGGGGCAACCTTCAGCAGTCACGGTGGCGAGTTGAAGCCAGCGACTCATCGGAGACCGTCCTTCTTTGTGCTGCGCCGCCTTCAGCAGGGGTCGCCAGGGGGGGAGCAACGAAGTGGATGCATTCATTGCACGCGGAAGGTCACACCCATCACTGCTGTGATGTCTTTCCAGATTGTGCTGGTGTCATAGGCCCCGTAACTGCTCATGGTTGTGGAGTTGGGCACGGTGCTCTGGAAGGTTCCTGTGTCTGCGTTGGTGATGGCCCCGATTCCTGATCCAGCCTGATTGGCGATGGCTTCAGCACGGCGCTTGGCGTCCGCCGTGGCCTTGGCCAGCATGTCAACACGCTTTTCGGCCAGACGGGTGAAGGTGTACGCCGGAGGCTGAATGCTGATGGGGACGCCCTGGCCCACCAGGGCTGCGATGCGCCGTGACACGTCTCGGATCAATTCAACATTGGTGCTGCCGATCGCAATCGGTTGCCGTGCCGTCCACCGGGTTGTCATCAAGGCACCAGTGACCCGATTGCGCACGTCTTCACTCGTGGTTTCAATCACCCCAAGGCTGATGGCTTGTTCAGGCACCTTTTCTGCCTTGAGAAAGGCGAGGGTACGTTGGAGTTGCGGTTGCAGGGCTTGGTAGGCCGTCTGTTGGCTGCTGCCTGAACCGTGAACCACCACAGTCCAATCCACAGAGTCACTTTTGATGCGCTCAGTGCTGGCACCCGTCACCGTGATGGTGTCAGTTGCTGTACGCAGGCCACGGACAGCCATGGAGCCCGCAATCGCCAAGCCAACACTCAGGACGAGCATTGGCAACACCATGGGAGGCGTGCGACGCAGAACGCCGATCAGCCGTTGTTTTGAGGAACTAAGGGCAGACTTCACGGCGTCCTCATCACTGCTTTCCGCACCCTATAAAGAGGGAATGCTTCCGGCTTGACTGGATGGAGTTGCACCTGTGACCAGCTGCGACTGTGATCTGGCGGTGATTGGGGCTGGTCTTGCCGGCACGGCTTTGTTGGCGACGCTGCATCAGGCTGGTTGGCACGGATCCGCCACCGTCTTGGAGGCCGGCCGCGGGCCGGGCGGTCGGGCCTCGACCCGGTGGCGTCGAGGCTGCCCCTCTTGGCGACTCGATCACGGCGCCCCGTTGCTGCATCTGCCAGAACCCAGCGAGGGGCCGTTAACTGCTCTGGTTGCGGCACTGGTGGATAGGGGCGCGCTCAAGCGGGAAGAGCGCGAGGTGGTTCTGCTGGGGGAGGAAGGCCTTGAGGGTGATGCCCCTGCCGGTGACGGGTTCGGTGCTTTGGGCACCCGTTGGCGCGGACAACCTGCCATGGAGGCGGTGGCTGCGACCTTGCTGGAACTCGCTGGCCCAGCTGTGGTCCGACGCTTTGGCGTCAGGGTGCAGCGTCTGTGTCGGGTCGATCCAGGCTGGGATCTGCTGGATCAGCACGGAGAGCGGCTGGTGCGGGCTCGCGTGCTGGTGTTGAGCGGCAACCTCTTGGCCCATCCCCGTTCGTTGAGTCTGCTGGGTGTGCCGGGTCTCCCTTTGCGCGAGGCCATTCCTCAGGGGGATGACCCAAGGCTGGATCAGGCCCTGGAACGGATTGCTTTGATGCGGATGGAACCTCGCTGGAACCGGATGCTGGAGCTCCCGCGGGCTGTTGATGGTGCCGAGGAATGGCCTTATTGCTTCGCGCTTTCGCCCTCAGCGTCCGCACGCTGGCAGTTGGATCGGTTGGTGCTTCAGCCGCAAAAGGATGGCCGTGTTGGCCTGGTGGCCCATGGACTCACCCCGCAAGTTCGTGTTGATCCGGAGCTGTTGTCGCCGTGGCCATCTCTGGTTCAGGCTCTGACGTGGGCCCGCGACCTGGGGGTGATGCGTTGGGGTGCAGCCCGGCCCCTTGATCACCCATTGCCGGCAGCCTTGCAGTGGTGCCCTGCGTCCTCGCTTGGCTTCTGCGGCGACTGGATTGATGGCCCAGGCTTCGGCCTTGCCGATGGGGCTCTGCGCAGTGCCGTGGACCTGGCGGCCCGTTTGCTTCAGACCGATGCCCTTGGGCAGGCGGGGGCTGGCTCATGAGCACAGCGCGTAGCGAAGTGATTGTGATTGGCAGTGGCATCGGAGGCCTCTGTTGCGGGGCGCTTGCCGCGCGAGCTGGCCATGAGGTGCTGGTGCTCGAAGCGCACCAGCATCCGGGTGGTGCTGCCCACGGATTTCAGCGGGCCGGTTTCCATTTCGAATCAGGCCCTTCGTTGTGGAGTGGACTCGGTCGGTGGCCCAGCTCCAATCCGCTCGCCCAGATTCTGCGTGCGCTTGATCAACCGCTTGAGTTGATTCCTTACCGCGATTGGGAGGTGTCGTTCCCAGAGGGAGATTTTCCTATCGGTGTAGGTGCGAGCCGTTTTGAGGGGGTCGTGCAGGATCTGCGAGGCGCGGCGGTGCTTCGGGAATGGCAGGATTTCTGTCACGCGCTCAGGCCAGTGGCTGCGGCTGCAGGGGCCTTTCCTTTGTTGGCCCTTCCTCCTGGCGCGGATGGTCTGGGTGCATTGCTGAAGCGCAGCGGTCGGCTGTTGCCGCATTGGCGCGCACTACGGCATCTCAGTGGTGCGTTTGGGCCTCTGGTCGATCGCCATCTGCGTGATCCCTTCCTGCGGAACTGGGTGGATCTGCTCTGTTTTCTGATCAGCGGAATGCCCATGGGGCACACCAATGCCGCTGCGATGGCGACCCTCTTTGGGGAGTGGTTTGAGCCTGATGCCTGTTTGGAGTATCCAAGAGGCGGGAGCAGGGCCGTGGTTTTGGCGCTGGTTGCCGGGCTTGAGCACCACGGTGGAAGCCTGCGCTGCGGAGTCCGTGTGCGCCGGTTATTGCTCGACGGCGATCGTGTCATCGGCGTAGAGCTCAGTGATGGCAACCGCATCGTTGCTGATCACGTGGTGAGCAATGTGGATGCCTGGGGAACAGCCCAACTTCTCTCAGAAGGGACTGCCGATCGTTGGATCCAGGAGCTTCAGAGCACCCCTGCCTGTGGGTCGTTCTTGCATCTGCATCTTGGCTTTGATGCTGCCGGGCTCGATCCGTTGCCCTTGCATCAGGTGTGGGTCGGCGACTGGGATCGACCGATCGATGCTGAACAGAACACGGCGGTGATTTCGATCCCTTCGGTGCTGGACCCCGGTATGGCACCTCCAGGCCACCACGTGCTGCACGCTTACACACCTGCCAGCGAACCCTGGGAGCCCTGGAGCGCCCTGAAACGGGGATCAGCCGACTATGACCGTCTCAAACAGGATCGCTGCCAGCTGTTTTGGACGCTGCTTGAACGTCGGATTCCTGATCTGCGGGAACGGTGCACCGTTGTGATGGAGGGCACCCCGCTCACCCATCGCCACTTCCTCAATGTGCATCGCGGGAGCTACGGCCCTGCTCTGTCTGCCACCAAGGGTTTGTTCCCAGGGGTGAGTACACCGCTGAAAGGATTGTGGCGCTGCGGTGCCAGCACCTTTCCCGGAATTGGCATTCCTCCAGTCGCGGCCAGCGGCGCGATGGCGGCCCATGCCATCGCCGGGCCCCGTGCCCAGAACGATCTCCTCAACGTGCTCGGGCTCTAACTCAGAGGATCAAGGTCGTGGTTTGGAGGCGATGACCGAAAAGAAGGGATCGCCCTGGCTCCCCATCAGGCCCATGAATCCAGTGGCGCGTGTGGTTTCGGCGATTCGGTTGGGCGATGCCCATCCCTGGGCTTCCAGCACCTCGGCCACGTAATCGAGATGTTCGCGGTCATCGCTGTCTGTCCAGATCTGGGGAGCCTTGGTGAAGAACATCCGGTTGGAAAACGAGACGATCACTTGCCCACTGGGTCGGGTGATGCGCAGCAATTCCGCGGCGATGGCTTCGGGATATTGCAGGTATTGCCACCCAGCAACGATCAGGGTGGTGTCGATGAAGTCGTCCGGAAGAGGCAGGGTTTGGTCGAGGTTGAGGTTCTGCAGCCAGTGGCTGTCGAGCCGTGGATTAGCGGCCAGTTCTTGGCTGTTGAGTCCGTGCCCAATCACTCGCTCGTAGCGAATGTCGTCGGGTAGGTGGGAGACCCATGACGACATCAGGTCGAGGACGATGGCGCAGGGAGGAATCCGCTCTCGGTAAAGCTGGGTCAGTCGATCACGAAAGGCGCCGTCAAGGTGATGAACGAAGCGTGGATCGCGATAGAAAATCGCGTCGTCTTCTCCATCCAACTTGAAGCGCTGGGCCGGACTCAGCAGCTCAACTGCCACAGGGAAGGTTGTGTCTGATGGCGCATCATTGCTCAGCGGACGTTTCGCTGGGATCAGTTGGTGGGCTGTCGAGTCGATCGCGGCAGGTGGAGCACAGCAAATGGCCTTTGCGTTTCCAGAACGCCCGCATTGAGCGTTCAATCGTTTGGCCGCAGATCAAGCACTGAAATAGGGGGGCCATTAAGTGGAGGCAGATCAGCCGGGTGCATTCATCAGGTTCCCCCTCTTCAACGGAGCGAACTGTTCAGGCTGCACCCTCCTGCAGCGCGTGAGTGACCTCGCTCCCGAGGGTGTCAAGTGGCTCTTCGCAGGGGGGAAGTTGTTGCCAGCCACTCGTCCAGCGCTCGGGATCACACAGTTCATGCCACGGTGCACGGCAGCGAGTGCTCGCATCCAAGACGGCCTCCAGTTCCACCCAGCGTTCCCTTCCCTTTCCCCCCTGTAGCACCAGGCGGAAATGGCGGTATCCCTGCACCGGCCCACAGCTTGTCCAGGCTTTGGCAGGTTTCCAGGCCATGGCAGACAAGCGCTGATGGATCTCTCTGGTTAGCGTCGCATTCACCGTTGCTCACCATGCCCGTCACCGTTGCAATCAGTGGCGCCTCCGGCAAAACCGGGTCTCGCATTGCCGAAGAGCTTCAGTACCGGGGCGATCACGTTCGCCTGCTGCTGAGGAAGCAATCTCAGCTGCCCGCCTCCCTGGCCGATGCTGATCAACATCGCCTTGCATTGATGGATCCCCAAGCCCTCGATGCGGCCTTGAGCGGTGTCGATGCTCTGGTTATCGCCACAGGGGCGCGTCCTTCAATGGATCTGACGGGCCCCATGCGGGTTGATGCCTGGGGCGTCCAACGTCAGGTGGAGAGCTGCTTGCGTGTTGGTGTGCGCCGCGTTGTTCTTGTGAGCTCCCTGTGTGCGGGGCGTTGGCAGCACCCGCTCAATTTGTTCGGCTTGATTTTGGTGTGGAAGCGAATCGGCGAGCGGGTTCTGGAATCCAGTGGTCTGGATTGGACGATCGTTCGCCCTGGTGGACTTTCTGAACGCGAAGAGGGACTTGAGACCGAGGGAATCCTCTACACACAGGCTGATCAGCAGGAGAGTCATTCGATCCCTCGTCGTTTGGTGGCCCGGTGCTGTGTGGAGGCTCTGCAATGCCCGTCGTCCATCGGACGCGTTATCGAGGTCACCAGTTCCATGGAACAACCGGTTGTTGGCCTTGCCGAAGCCATCGCCTCATGGTGATGGGGTTTTTGGGTAGTAACGCCTACAGCGAGCACCTTGTTGTCGTGGGATAACTCACTCAACTACAGACGGGCCGCCACCCGTCTTTTTTATGTCTTGAATGGCAGCCCTGGTTGGTTCAGTCTCAATCCTGCAGATCCACGACTGCAGCAAGTTGATCGAGACGTCTGCCATTGACGCCTAAGTCGGAGTCGCCGAGCCGTGATTCTGATCGGGCTTCGATCACCCCCAGGTCGTCCTTGCTGAGCAGTTCGATGTCATCGACAAAACCGAATAGGCGACTGCTGGCGGTGGCGTGCATGTAGCCATGGGCGACGTCATGCACCACCACCATGGTGCCCGCATTGCTGTTCAGTTCTCGGCTCAGGGCTGCCATTGCCGAGGCCGTGTCACGGACGGTCCAACGGCGCTGGGCGCAATGGGCTGAACCGGAGCAGGGCCGGAGCTGTCCGTTTTGAAGTCCTAGATCGGCAGGAACCGGTCCTACGAGGTGAAAGAGGGCCAGCAACCAAGGCAGGGCAAAGGCAAACAGGTGGGTCAAAGCCGTCGATCGAGAAACGGATTGGCGATCATGCCTGCATCAACATCTCACCCGCGCATGCAGGCACCTCAGGCGTTGCTGGATCGAGTGGCTTCTGTGAAGGGGGGCGCTTCTGGAGTGCGTCGGCTCGTGCTTCTGTTCAGCCAGTTGGGTGATTTCGATTCGCTCGAGTACGCCCAGGGGTTGGTGGCGGCATTGCCCCGTCTCCAGCAAGCCGGCATCCAAGTGGTCGCCATCGGTATTGGTGATTCGCGGAGTGCAGATCGCTTTTGTGCTTTTACGGGATTCCCCCGGGCGGCTCTGCAGGTGGAAACCAGCAACCGCTTGCATCTACAGCTCGGTTTGTATGCGGGACTTCAGGTTGCCAGTGGCCCTTGGCCCAACTTGCTCTTGATGTGTGCCGGTCTTGGTTCCCCGGGCACTCTGGCTGAAGTGTTGCGCGGCTACACCGGAGATCGGTCAGCTCCTCAGCGCCTGAACCTGTCCTTCTTCCGCCTGGCGGGTGGTGAAGGGTTTCAGCGTCCTTTCGAGCTGGCGACTGTGCGCCTGCAGAACATGCTGGAAGTCCTGGGTCGTTGGCGTACCTATGTGCCCACGGATGACTACATCACCCAGCGGGGCGGCACTTTCCTCCTGGAGACCGACGATTCCGTTCTTTATGAGCACCGCGACCGCGGAATCCTTGGCTTCTCGGAAACCATGGCCAATCCACTCCAGTTTCTTGAGCCTTATCTGGTTGTGTCTTGATGGATCAGCCTTGGCACCGTGGCTCTTGATCCCTGAGTGCCCAGAGAGCGAGGCCCCCACCTCGGCCGCGTGCGGCCAGCCAACCGCTGGCATCACGCCGGATCAAGGCGAAAAAGGGTTGACGCCTAGGGGCTGGTGAGGGCAGTTGGCGCTGCAGCAGGGTCTGGCCCCAGGCTGTTAGCTCCATGCGGTTGAAGCCGAAGATCAGCAATGGCCGACGCCCTGCAAGGTTGCCTTCGCCTCGAAAGCGCAGCTCCACAGGGCCAAGTGTCACCGCGTTGGTGATCTGCAGAGAGTGGCTGGTCGTTCGATCGATTTGGAGCCGAGCCCGGAGGCCGCGTAATCCCCAGTTGCTGAAGGGAGAGGGACGCAGGCTGCCCTTGGACCAAACGCACTGCAGCATCCACGTGCCTTCCAGGCCCAACGCCTCGATGCCGCTTCCCTGTTGACGGGCTTGGCGTTCGAACGCCACCAGGGTTGCTCCGTCGGGCTGATCGATCACCGCAGCTGCCATGCACTGGGAGCGATCATGGCTGTTCTGGATGAGCCCGGATGCATTCCACCTGGACGGAACAGTGGTGGCCTGTGGCCTACCTGCGAGATCTTGACCCCGGAAAGCCAAGCCGCTTCACGCTTCTGGATCAGGATCTTGTGCTGTGGTGGGATTCCGCAGGTGGAGAGTGGCGGGCCTTCCCTGATGTGTGTCCGCACCGCTTGGTGCCTCTCAGCGAAGGGCGCATCAATGCGAGTGGACTCCTGGAGTGCCCTTATCACGGCTGGAGCTTTGACGGAGACGGACGCTGTCAGCACATTCCCCAGGCTGAGCAAGGAACCCGCAGCGACAGCATTCGCTCCCGTTGTCGCAGCTTGCCGACGGCCATCGGGCAGGGCCTGTTGTTTGTTTGGACTGGTGTTGCTGCGGATGCCGATGCTGAACAGCTGCCCTTGGTTCCTTTGTTGGAGGACGATCCCGAGAGCTGGACGGTGCAGGACACCTTCCGAGACCTGCCCATGGATGCGCTCACCTTGCTTGAGAACGTTCTCGACGTGAGCCATGTGCCCTTCACCCACCACCGCACCGTGGGCCGTCGCAGCAATGCAGCGCCCGTGCTGGCCGAGATCACCCGTGAGGACCACACCGGTTTTGAAGCTGTTTGGGAGGAGGGGCCCCGCCGCGGCAGCCTCGGCTCCCAATTCACCAGTTTTCGTGCTCCACAACTGATGTGGCACGACCTCGATGCGAAGGGATTTGCCCGCATCCTCACGGTCGTTTACGCCGTGCCGATCCGCCGCGGGGAATGCCGTTTGTTTGCCCGTTTCCCATTCCAGTTCCGTTCTGCGGCTCCGCGGTTGCTACTGGGTCTCAGGCCCCGCTGGCTGCAGCACATTGGTAACCAAAAAGTGCTGGAAGACGATCAGGTGTTTCTGCATTGGCAGGAACGGCTTCTGGCGGCGGCGGGTGGTAGCGGTGCCATCGATCGGGCGTTCTATTTGCCTTCCCAGGCCGATGTGTATGTGAAGGCGCTGCACCGTTGGGTACAGGCCCATGGTGGTGCGCCTTTTGTGGATCAGCAGCTGCCGCCCCGGCAAGAACTGGATGTATTGATGGACCGCTATCACAGCCATACCCGCCATTGCCGCAGCTGTTCAGTGGCATTGGTTCGCCTGCAACGCTCGCGCCCTTTGTGGTGGGGGGCTCTCTGGCTGGCTGCTGTCTTGGTGGGGTTGGGCCAGTTCGGACCGTTGAGCTATGTCGGTGTGGCGCTTGGCATGGCTGCTGCATGGGGAGCGCACCTCTGCCGCCGCTGGGAACAGGGTTTGATGGTCGGCAATGGCCAAGCCCCACGCAATAATGCCGATTGAGTTGTTCTGACTGGACCAGTGCCAATCAAGGTGACCTCCCCCTGCCCGGAGAGTGTGATCGTGGCCCTCGGTGTCAGGCAATGGCCTGTGTGGTCTTGTGAGGTCAGCACATTCCCCTGGACCTATGACCAAAGGGAAATCTGCCTGCTGTTAGAGGGTGATGTGACGGTGACTCCCAAGGGTGGAGAGCCGGTGCGCTTTGTGGCGGGAGACCTGGTGGAATTCCCTGCAGGATTGAGCTGCACTTGGGATGTGCTGAAACCAGTCAAAAAACACTACAAATTTGGATAGGCTTTTGATCAACTCTTGTTGTCGCAATATTGATGTTTGCCTTTGGTTAGTAACCGCAGATTTGGCTTCCAGCGCTTAGTGGTAAGTAGAGTTTTTCAACCCAAGTCCCAACACTTCGCTTCAGTCTGTAGGCCGTTGTACGGAGATATCCACTCTGCCTTCCATAATCCGACTTGTTGATGGTTTCAATCGATGTGACATAGGAGCCTCCATGCACCCAGCCTGGAGCTCCGCGCCCCATTTCGAACCAATACCAGCTCCCGTTGGTAATGCGGCCTACATCTTCGCTTCCGCATCTGCCAAAGATGTTGGCCCCACCGTTGGCTGTCGCAGGGGCTCCGATTGCAAGAGCCATCAACAAGGAAATCCCCAGGGTTTTCATGAAGCGTGACTCCACTATCCAGCGCAGATTGAAATGGTGGCTGACTGTAGGGCAATCGCTTGAATCGGTTGTCTCGGATTTGCATCTGCATCCAGAGCGATGAAGAAACCCTCATAAAAGTCAACTTAGATGTCGACATCTGCACCCCACTGGGGTGTGCATGTGCGCCAGCCCACGCGCAGCAGTTCTTTCCAGAGCAGCTCGGCGGTGTCTCGGCGGAGATGCACCCTTGTCTTCAGCAGGGGAGCTTCCCCTGGAACAGGTCGCCCTGAATCCACGAAGACGCGTGGATCCTGTATCCAGCTTTTTTCGTCGGGGTGGAAGCGCTTGGTTTCGCTTGTGCGGGGGTCTTGGATCCAGCCGTGCTTTGGCATCGCTTGCGGGGGGTGATGGCAGAGGCGCGCATCCACGCTTCGGCTTGGAA
>JAYKIX010000059.1:0-3733 GCA_035286005.1 Synechococcus sp.
TGCCCCAGCCGCCGTAGATACCCTCAGCAAGACCGATTTCTTTGGGCGGGAACCATTCCGCCACCATGCGGATGCCGATCACGAAGCCGGCGCCCACGATGGAGAGCAGCAGACGAGCCACCACCAACTGATTGAAGTCTTGAGCAGACGCAAACAGCAGGCAGGGGATCGCGGAGAACACCAGGATCGAGGAATACGTGATCCGGGGTCCGAATTTGTCCAGCAGCATGCCGATCAGCACGCGAGCGGGGATGGTGAGGGCCACGTTGCAGATGGCAACGGTGCGGATCTGACCAAGGTCAAGACCTAAATCAGCTTTCACGGTGGTGGCCAGAGGGGCCAGGTTGAACCAGACGACAAACGTCAGGAAAAAGGCAAACCAAGTGAGATGAAGCGTGCGATATCTCCCTTGGAACGACCAAAGATCGCCAAGCATTGTGTGGAAGTGATGGTGCCCTCGAGCGTCGAAATAAGGCTGCTGAGGAGAGGTTGAAACGGCGCCAAACAAAGACCGTTCTCCCAGCTACTAAACGCGAGTGTCTGGGCGTTCATGGTGCTTACTGTTACGAAAAAGGGAGGAAATGTTCCTGCTAAGCATCAGGTGAGGTGATGGCTTGCATCAGGATCTCTGAGGCCTTGTTAATTGGTAGCCGTTGCGACGGTTTGAATTCTTGTCGCGGGAGACTTTTGTTTGCTGCTCTCTTGGAGTGGGTGCATGCCGATAGATCTGAAGGCGTGCGTGCTCAGTGGGGGGGGCAGCAGGCGCATGGGGCGCGATAAGGCCCTGCTGCCCCATCCCAGCGGCGGTGTGTGGCTGTCGGCGTTGGTGAACCAACTGCGTGCCCTGGCGTTGCCTGTGGTGGTGGTCAGCGGCCATAGCGCTCACCATCAGTTGTTGCGCGGCCGCGCTGGGGTTGACCTGCTGGTTGAAGAACCCGCCGGCCTGGGGCCATTGCATGCGTTTGGCCAGTTGGTGGCGGCTGAACCACAACAGGCGGCCTGGCTTGTCGTGCCTGTCGACATGCCTCTGATATCGGCCGCGTTGCTCGAGCGTTTGATCCAGGCCTGGTCGCTGGATCCCGGTCAGGCAGCGGTGGCGGATGACGGCCAGCGTCTGCAGCCCTTGTTGGGGATTTATCCAGCCTCCGAGGTGTTTGCTTCCACCCTGCGCGAGCAGTTGTCTCAGGGTGACCGGCGTTGGTTGCACTGGTTGGAGCGCATTCCCTATCGCGCCGTGCTGCTTCCCGCCGACCAGTTGCGCAATGTCAATGCGGTGAGCGATCTGGCACCGTTGTCAGATGCACGCTGACGGCCCTGTTGTTGATCGCCATGCCCGGCCGTTGGGGGTGCTGCGCCTGTCGCTGACAGGGCGCTGCAATCTGGCTTGCCCCTATTGCTGTCCGGATGCCGATGAGCCAGCTGGGTTGCTGAGCCTTGAGGCGCAGTTGACTGTGGTGCAGGTGGCCTGCGCCCTGGGTGCGCACACGCTGCGGCTCACCGGAGGCGAGCCTCTGCTCAGTGATCGCCTCTGGCCTTTGTTGGAGGCTGTGGCTGCGGCGCGCGCGCGGCCTGATGGTCCGCTTCAGGGATTGCAGCAGGTCACGCTCACCACCAACGGGGTCTTGCTCACTCCCGAACGGGCCCTTCTGCTCAGGGCGTTGGGCGTGGACCGTCTCACCGTCAGCCTCGATGCCGTGCATCCGGATGCCGTGGCGCGCATGGCTGGTTTGAAAGGGGATGCTGCTGCGGGGGAACGATTGCTTGGCCAGGTGCTGGCCGGGGTGCAGGCGGCTTGCTCGGCCGGATTTGTCCCTGATGCCGGCCAGCTGAAGCTCAACAGCGTGATTCAGCGCGGCTTGAACGACGATCAGTTGATCCCGCTGGCCGCGCTGGCCCGTGATCACGGCGTTGAGTTGCGGCTGATCGAATACATGGATGTGGGTAACCGCAACGGTTGGACCCTCGATCAAGTGGTGCCGGCCGCGGAGATGATCGAGCGGCTCAGTGGGCAATGGCCGCTGGAGCCCGTGGGTCGGGCCCGCCATGCCACCGCCAGTCGTTGGCGTTATCGCGATGGGCGAGGTGCGGTGGGCGTGATTGCTTCCATCACCGAGCCGTTCTGCGGGGATTGCAATCGGTTGCGGATCACGGCAGATGGCCAGGCCTTCACCTGTTTGTTTGGTTCTCAGGGCGTGGACCTGAAGCCTTGGTTGATGCCACGGGTGGATGGTGAGGGTTTGCGCGACGCACTCACCGCTCTGTGGCATCAACGCGATGACCGCTTCAGTGAGCATCGTGTCCAGCTCGGGCGCACTGCTCCCCGTGCGGAGATGGCCTATCTCGGCGGGTGACGCGTTCGCGCAAGGGTGTTGGTTGGCACGACTTCGGTCGGTCACTTTCGGTACAACCGCCCGAGAGAGCAGAGCTGATCGCTCCCATCGATGTTTGAACTGCTGGCTTACGAACGTTTCCGCGACACCCCGTCGGTGCGTTTTTTCGATGTCACCGTTGATTCCTCCAACGCCCGTGACCTGGTGATCCATTCCGGCCCGGCCGTGAGCCCTCCTGATGATGGAGCGACAGGCGCATGGCAGTTTTATCTGCATCCTCATCAGGAGGACAACCTCTTGGCCGCCAGTGGTGGACGCACCTTCTATCTGGTGAATCTGGCCTGGGAGGTGCCCTTTCACATCGTGCGGTTGGACGGCGGTGGCGACATCCTGCGCATTCCGCGCGGAACCTTTCACCGTTCGATTTCCGACCCAGAGGGCTCGGTGGTCCTGAATCAAGCCGTGCGTGATGTGGGTGTGTCCCTCGTGCGGGAATTTCGGGTCTACAACAGTGCTCGCATTCCCGCCTTGATGGCAGCTACGGCGATCGGTTCGCCGAAGCCGCTCCTCCATGGAGTGAGGCCCCAGCTTCAGGCCGCCTGAAGCTGGGGTTTGACGCCCTTGCCTTCGCTTGTTTTCTCTTCCGTGACGCTGATGCTCCAACTCAGGTCACTGGAGGTGTTGGCAGGACCGCTGAAGCTGCCACTCACTGCTGCGGTCAGCTCGGGTTTCGAGGAGGTGGCCAGCACCACATAGCGGTCGCTCACTTCACTGCCGGCGCTGGGATCGAAACCCCGCCAGCCCGCTCCAGGGAGATACACCTCCGCCCAGGCATGCAGGTCGTAGTGCTCGGGGGTTGGGTCGAGAAGCTGATAGCCGCTCACGAATCGGGCTGGTAGTCCGACAACGCGGCAGCAGGTGACCATCAGCATGGCCAGGTCACGGCAGGAGCCGATGCGTTCCCGCAGGGTGCGTCCGGCGGGCCAGGCTGGCCCTGCATGGCGTTGGGTGTACTTGACGCGATCCTGAATCAGTTCGATCAGCTGCTTGAGGAAAGCGAGCGTTTGTTGGTTGCTCCCCATCAGCGCTTCCTGGGTGAGATCGATGGCTGAGGGTTCGTGTTGCCCGTTCGGCAGCCATCCCTGCAGGGCCCCGAGCAGATCCTGGTTCAACTGGCCGCGGGGATAGGGCAGTGGGGGTTCCATGCCGTTGAAGCAGCTGTCGAGAGCTGGGGCTGGCCGCGTTTCCACCCAGCTGCTCGCTTCGAAACAGAGTTGGTCGGTGCTGCCCAGGAAGCCCAGCCGCAGGATTTCGTCACCGCTGGCCGCCAGCAGTTCCCGTCGTTGGCAGGGTTCGGGAAGCACGGAGAGGGAGTGGTCGAGCAGACGCTGGAATCCGTGCCC
>JAYKIX010000060.1:0-4207 GCA_035286005.1 Synechococcus sp.
TTTCAAACACGGCGTAGATCGCAGCGATAACGGCACTGATCACTCCAATCACAACCATCGAGTTACTAATGGGTTCTAAGCTTTGGCTCATGCGAGCGATCGGTGCAATCCCCGCACAGGTAACACAACCTGAAAGGATCGCAGAGCTCTGACAATTAGCATGAGAGTAAATATTCGGCACCCACAAACCACACAAGAAAATTCCTGATTTGGTCAGCAATCCAGCGATGATTAAACACAATGCTGTGTTGGGGGCTTTGGCCAGATCTGCAATCAAAAACGTGCCAGTAAACGTAAAAGCCTGAACCACACCGATTAAAAAGATCAACATGGCGATTCCGCCACCGATCAGATACTGGAAAGCATGAAAGAGTGACTTCGTATCATTCCGGTCAGCGATGAGAAGAAATGCGGAAAATCCCAGCAGCTCTAGTGCAATGAACATGCTCACAAGATCCACCGTCGTAAAGGAGATCAGAAGAGCCGTAAGCAGTACAAGGCAAATTTGATAATAGTAATGAGAGAACCTGCTGGCAAACAATCCAAACGCAATCAGGAGCGTGACGCAGCTACCAAAAATAAGCGGGAAACTATATGAATCAAGAGAAAATTGAATGCCACCTTCGCCAACTAGAGTGAAAGCATAACTACTATCAGTTCCGATGAGATTGAGAGAAAGAACGGCATAGCCCATCAGCATAGTCACACTGAGGGGAAACACGATTCTTGGCAAAACACAGCCTGCAAAACCAAGGGCTGCAGGCAGAAAAATTAGAATCGGAAGCAGTATCTGTATATCCATCATTTCTCCAGATCGCGATAGCGCAGCATGGGAGCTCTTCGCCCAAGTCGCAAGGCAATGGCACACAGCAGCGCCTGGCTTGCGAAACCGATCACAATGGCGGTGAGAATAATCGCTTGGGGGTAAGGATCCGAATAAAAGTTGTATCGAACATCGCTAAGGATCGGTGTCTGCGACCCCGCCGTAGCAGCGATCAACACAAAAATACTTATGGTCGCCGTGTCAATGACGTCCAAAGAAAACAATGAGCGCAATATTGATTTGGAATTAAGCAATCCAAAGCATCCGATGACGATCAAGACAACCATTGGGATTAGCCTGATCTTTTCCGGGGTTAATTCCATTAATACATGACAACTTTTTCATCTTAAGCAAGTCAAAATGTTTGTCAAGTATCTTGAATCATTGCGCAAGGTTGACGTCGGGCAATCCGTTAAAGACCGATGTTCAGCCATGAAGAAGTTGGTCAACTTCTGCTGCCTCTGAACAACCTGCTCCTAGCCGCGCCGGGTTCCATGGGTGGGCCGGGTTGAGTCTTCTCCTGCATCGACGCTCTGCTTCGGATCAGCCCTGGCCTGGCTCCCCACCGCTGGATGGCGGGCATGGGTTAACTCCTGGCTGGCGCAATCACGCAGCGCATGCGCCTCCTGGAGGACGACAACGTCTGAGGTCATGCCAGGGCGATTCGGGTGATGTGGATCCCCCCTGAGAGGGGATGGCCTTCAGCTCTCTGAAGGCTCCCCCACCTCAGCCCGCAACCAGGCCGGGCGCTCAGACCGTGGATGGCGCCAGGCCAAACTCAGCAACGCTTGAATCACCCTCGGCTTAGGCGGCAACTGACAGGCCGGTGAGTCGCCCTCGCGCTGATGGGATGACGACATGGATGAGGTGTACATGACCTCAAACTCCAGGGATACGCCCTGTCTAGACATCCTTGAGCATGGATCCATGAGCGCAATGGCTCAATTGCTCCGATCTTTTAGGCATTCCTCCTCAAGCGGAGATGGCGCAACAGCACGAGGATGACGACAACCGGGGCCCACCCCATGCGCATGCTTAGAACCTCCTCCGGACTGACCGCTGACCTCATCGCTGGAGGGGGCGTTCGCGTCTGCGACGCCGAACAGCACTGCCATCTGGTCGAGGATCGTCAGACCGCCTATCAGGCCGTGAGCCGTGCTGAAGCGCAGGGGATCTCCCTCGATGCAGCCCTGGCCGCACAGCCAAGGCATTAAGCAAGCGGAGTGAACGTGGGCGGCTGAAACTTGGCAATGGACAACGACCAGACCCTCCCCGCCATCACCTGCAGTGCTTGATGGAAAGCCGCAGTGTCTCCACTGTTGAGCCATGCGGCCTTGAGATTGGGCAAGGCCTCCGGAAGACACTCCATCGGCAACTCCGCCAACAGCAAACTGCCCTGGGGTGACGCCTGCTGGAGCGCTCCATCAGCACTGCGCTGCCACACCCGTAGAAGCAATTCGAGGGCCAGCTCCTTGGCCAACGGATGGGGCTCGCCACCGGGGGATCGTTCCGCCTCAGACGGCAACGATCGCCCTCCCAGTGGCAAAGCCCGCGCACCGTTCTGCTCCAGCAAGGCCAGGGCAATCAAATAAGGGGCATCAGCCATGGCGTTGCACTTGAGGGGTCACCCATCTTCGGCCAGCCAAGCCAACCCCCAAGTCATAAGAACATGTGTACCATTGCCACAGGTTCGCTGCTCGTGCCATGGAGTTTCAAAGCACGCCGCAGCCACTGCGGTCTTGGCGCCATCGGCTACCCATTCCCCTCGCTGGAGAGCGCGTCGCCGCTGGCTTTCCCTCGCCAGCCGACGACTACGTGGAGGTGGGAATTGACCTCAATGAGCAACTGATCCGCCATCCCAGCAGCACCTTCTTTCTACGGGTCAGTGGTGACTCAATGATCGGGGCCGGCATCCATCACGGCGACCTCCTCGTGGTCGACCGCAGCCTCGATCCCCGCCCCGGACGGATCGTGGTGGCCGTGCTCGATGGAGCCTTCACACTCAAACGCCTCATGCGCGATCAGCACGGCCTGCACCTGGAAGCCGCCAACCCCGCCTACCCAGCACTGCCACTGCACCATTGCACCGATGTGCAGATCTGGGGCGTGGCCGTGCATGTGATTCACCCACTCTGATGGTCCAAGCCACGGCGCTCATCGACGCCAACAATTTCTATGCCTCGTGCGAGCAAAGCCTTGACCCGGCTTTGCAGGGCAAACCAGTGGTGGTGCTTTCCAATAACGACGGCTGCATCGTGGCCCGCAGCGCCGAAGCCCGAGCCCTTGGCATCGCCATGGGGACGCCGTTCTTTCAGGCCCGACGCGATCTCGAACGCCTGAATGTGGTGGTACGCAGCTCGAATTACGCCCTCTACGCCGACATGAGCCAAAGGCTGATGAGCCTGCTGGAACAGCAAGCGGAGGAGCTGGAGATCTATTCCATTGATGAAGCCTTCGCTCGCCTCACCCGCCCCGCCGACGGTGACCTCAGCGGTTGGGCACGGCACCTGCGGGCCCGGATCAAACGCAATCTGGGATTGCCGATCGCCATCGGACTCGGCCGCAGCAAAAGCCAGGCCAAACTGGCCAACCGCCTGGCCAAGGGCATGGCGGCCCATGCCGGAGTGTTTGATCTGGCGCAGTGCAGCGACCCCGATCCCTGGCTGGAAGCGGTTGCCATTGAAGACGTGTGGGGCATCGGCCGCAAGCTCGCCCACTGGTGCCGCAGCCGCGGCATCACCAATGCCCGTGAACTCCGGGATATGCCCACCGGAGACCTGAGAGCCAAGGCAGGCGTGGTGGGCTGGCGTCTGCAACGGGAACTGCAGGGCCACGCCTGCCTGCCCTTGGCACTCGCGCCGGCACCCAAACAGGAAACCTGCGTGAGCCGCAGTTTCAGCCATCCCATCACCAGCCTGGACGAGCTTCGGGAAGCGATTGCCAGCTATGTGGTGCAGGCCGCCGAAAAACTGCGCAAACAACAGCAGCGCACCGCAGCGCTCACGATCTACACCCGCACCAGTCCTTTCAGTGCGGGGTTCTACAGCCGCTCTGCCAGCACCCGCCTCGACCTACCCAGCAACGACACCCATGTGCTGTTGAAAGCGGCACTCCCACTGGTGCCACGCATTTTTCAGCCCCATCGCCAACTGGCCAAGGCCGGGGTCCTGATGCAGCATCTTCAAGGCATCGACCAGTTACAACACCACCTGCTGGCCCCCTGTGATCCCGCAGAACAACAGCGCCGGGAGATGCTGATGGGAACCATTGATCGACTCAATCACCGCTACGGCAGCGGCACCGTGGCATGGGCGGCCTGCGGCCTAGCGCCCAGCTGGATGATGCGCCGCGACCGACTCGGACGTGCCTGCACCACCCGGCTCA
>JAYKIX010000061.1:0-7771 GCA_035286005.1 Synechococcus sp.
TCGGTCCCTGGGCGAGTTTGCCCATCAGCGGCAGGTTGTCGTCCTGTACTGGCAGGCAGAGCACCCTGCCGATGTCGCTGATCAGCGTCACCGTGCCGCCCTCTTCGCAGATCACGGCCGACAGCAATGACACACCATCTTTCAGCTTGAGGATCGTGGCAGCCCGGCCCGACAGCTCCTGCACCTCATCGATGGGAAGCCGTTTGAAGCGTCCATCAGTGCTCAGCAATCCGAGGGAAAGACGGGCATTGGTGGTGTCGTCGTCGGCAGCGGGCAGGCGCAACAGGCTGACCACTGGATCACCCTCCAGGGCTGTGGGGAGGAAGCGTTCCAGGCCGCCCGGTTGCTGACCGGCGAACTCCCAGCGCACCAAAGCCATCCGGCCACTGGCGGTGAGCACCAGCAGCCGTGGTGCGGGTTGGATCGGCAGGATCAGCTGTGCCGGTGAAGGTTCATCTCCCAGCCCAATGGGTTCGTTGAGATGCAGGCGTCCCAGCAGCTGGGGGCTCACCACTTTCACCTGCCCATCGTTCTGGATCAGCAGGCGGCCTTCCGAGGGCAAGGCTTCCAGGGCCTGGCGCCGTTGCAGTTCCGCGTTTGGACGCTGATTGGCGGCCTTGTCGGCTAGGAGATGGTCGCCTCCTTCGATCAGGCGGGTTCGGCGCGGTGTGGCGAAGCGTTTCTTGAGTTGCTTCAGCTCCTGCACCATGGCATCCAGCAGCTGGTCGCGTTCGCGCAGCAGCAGCTGCAGTCGTTCCCGTTCCAAGTGCAGCTCTTCCGCCTCATTGCGCAGGCTTTCCTGTTCGAGACCGGTGAGTCGGCGCAGCGGCATGGCCAGCACGGCATCAGCCTGTCGCTCACTCAGATCGAGATGAACCATCAGGCTGGCGCGGGCGGAGGCGGCATCCTTCGCTTCCTGGATCATGGCGATCACCCGCTGGAGCGAATCCAGGGCCGTGATCAAGCCCTCCACCACTTCCAGGCGGTCTTCGGTTTTGCGCAGCGCATGGCTGGTGCGCCGGATCATCGTCAGTTCCCGGTATTCCAGGAAGGTCTGCAGCAACTGGCGGAGCGAGAGCTGCTGGGGCTGGCCATTCACCAGGGCCAGCAGGATGGCGCCAAAGTTGCTTTGCAGCGAGGTGCGGCGTTGGAGGTCGGCCAGAACTTTGTTTGGGTCGGCATCGCGGCGCAGTTCCACCACCACCCGCATTCCTTCGCGATCGCTTTCATCGCGGATATCGGCAATGCCGCCGATTTTGCCGTCGTTCACCTGTTCAGCCAGTTTTTCGATCCAGCCCGCCTTGCTGAGTTGATAAGGGAGTTCGGTGATCACAACGGCACCGCGTTTGTGCCTTCCTTTGCCCGGTTGGATTTCTTCAATGTGGGCCACACCCCGCATGGGGATGCTGCCCCGACCTCGCAGATAGGTTTCGCGAACGCCACTGCCCATCAACACTTCTCCGCCGGTGGGGAAGTCGGGTCCGGGAATCAGAGTTAGCAGTTTGTCGTCACTGAGATTTGGTTGCCGCACCAAAGCAACCAGGCCATCGACCACTTCCCCAAGGTTGTGGGGAGGAATGCTTGTGGCCATCCCTACTGCAATGCCCGCGCAACCATTGAGGAGCAGAAAGGGCAGCTGCGCCGGCAAAACAGTTGGTTCCTGCTGGGATCCATCGAAGTTCGGAGCAAAGTCGACGGTGTCATCGCCGATTTCATCCAGCAACGCCTGGTGGGCAATCGGAGCCAGGCGTGTTTCGGTGTAACGCATGGCTGCTGGAGGATCGTCGTCCACCGAGCCGAAGTTACCGTGGCCATCCAACAGTGGATGGCGACTGGAAAAGGTCTGAACTTGTCGAACGAGCGCGTCGTAGACCGCTTGATCGCCGTGGGGGTGGTACTTACCGAGCACATCACCAACCACACGCGCGCATTTGCGGTAGGGACGATCAGGCGTGAGCCCGAGTTCGTGCATTGCGAAAAGGATGCGCCGCTGCACGGGTTTGAGACCATCCCGCGCATCAGGAAGGGCCCGTCCCACGATCACGCTCATGGCGTATTCGAGGTAGGAGCGCTGCATCTCTTGATGCAGGGCGATCGGTTGAACGCGCTCCTCTGCCATCCGTGTCTGGAACTACCGCGAGCAGACGGGGCTCAGCCTACAGATGTCTTCCGGTTTGACCAGCCCCGTTCAAGGAGTGCTTGCAGGATCTGCGTTGGCTTGTGCCCTTTCAACGGCATCCTGCAGAACGCGGTTGGTCAGCAAGTTTTTTGTGGCAGTCCTGAGTTGTAGCCCCCAGAGTTGCTGTTTTTGGTGCTCTGGAAGCACGTAATTCGGGTCTTTTTGAAGTGCTAGTCGCGCCATGCTGAGGGCTTCGTTGTCTCCCGGTTTCTGTTGGTTGAGGGCCGCGGCCAGGGCCAGCATTGGTTCCGCATTGCGTTCAATGCTCAGCACCCGCCGCCAACGTTGGATGGCTTCGCTGGTGTTTCCCATTTCGAACAGAACAATGGCCTGATTGTTCAAGGCTTCCCAGAACGTTGGTTTGAGTTCGGAGGCTTTTTCAAAAGCGCTGAGAGCAGCTCGGTAATCGGTCTGCATGACCCGCGCATTCCCAAGATCGAAATAGGCGGAAGGGTTCTTAGGGTCCAGCGTTAGGCCCTGATTGAGCAGCGGAATCGCCTCGTCTGGACGGTTGTCCCGCAGGGCGAGCGAGGCTTCGGCAAACCAGAGCCCGGCGTTGGTGGGGTCGAGCTGCTTGGCGCGGGCTAGGGAGATGGCCGCAGGTTTGGGTTGCTTGCTACGCAGTTGTGCTTGAGCCAGCACAGCCCAGAGGCGCGCATCGTTGGGCCGGAGACGCACGGCCAGGGCGGATAGGCGTACCGCTTCCTGGGGTTGACCCAGGCTGAGCAGTTGCGTTGCAGTGCGACCTATTCCCAACGCGGAGCCTTCCAGTGCTTGAGAGCTGGGTAGATAAACGCTGGGCACCAGCGCTTTCACAGGCAATGATCCTGTTATTGCAGCGGTTGCCAGCAAAAGGGCCGTACACCAAGAACGCTGGAAACGACCCATCATTCCGATTCAGATGGGTTCAGGCTAGGCATCCCGTTGGGCTCTGCTGCTGTTGCATTGCGACGCCACATCCACGGTTTGATTCGTCGCAATGCTGAACCGCGCAGTTTGTCTGCCCAGGTGTTGTCATCCCAGCTCAGGGCTTGTTCGCGGCTGAGGTTCAGCATCCATTCCCGTGGTTGAAGTTCAGGGTCTTCGCTGCTGGGCAGGGGCCCTTGATTCCAAGGACAAACGTCTTGGCAGATGTCGCACCCAGCGACCCAAGGTCCCAGAGCCTTAGCGATGGTTTCCGGGAGAGCTGCGGATCGGTTCTCGATTGTGTGATACGAGAGACAGAGCCTGGAGTCGACCACAAAAGGCTCGCGGATGGCATGGGTTGGACAAGCGTCCATGCAGGCGCTGCAACGCCCACACAACGGTGTTGCTGGCGGGTCGGGATCCAGGTCCAGATCGCAGAGCAAATGCCCAATCACCATCCAGGAGCCTTGCTTCCCGTGGATCACGTTGCTGTGTTTCCCGATCCAACCCAGTCCTGCTTCTTCCGCCCATGCTTTGTCCAGGAGCGGATCCGCATCCACGCAGGCTCGCCAACGTGTGCCGGGTCGTTCGGCTTCCAGCCAGCGTCCGAGGCGTTTCAATCGCTGGCTCACAACACGGTGGTAATCCCGCCCCCATCCGTAGCGAGCGATCGCCAATCGCCCCGGGGTTCGTTCTGCTTCAACGTGGTAATTGAGTCCGACAGCCAGAAGGCTGGTCGCGCCGTCCAGCAGCAGGGACGCATCTTTGCGCCGAGGTGCGGCCATCCAACCCATGTCGGCCTCATGCCCTGCCGCGAGCCAGCGTTCCAAGGCTGCGGTGCGCATTTTTAACCTTGCGCTGCCGGGTAGGCGGGCGATGCCAACGGGCTCAAATCCTTCCCTTCGAGCCTCTTCTTTGAGAGACCAGCTGAGTTGCTGTTGAGCCGTCTGATCAACCAAGGAGACTGACCCTAAAGTTGGGCATCTTTTGGCAGTTTGCCGTGTCTGCTTCAGCTTCGGGTTCATCGTCCAATCTGCGTCTGGCGCCCGTTTTGCGGTGGATCGGGATCACCTTGGTGGTGCTGCTGGTTCTTCAGCTGGCTGTGATCATTGGCGCGGCGGAATGGAGTGAGCCTTCGTTTCAGCAGCTGTTGATTGAGCGTTTGGTGAACCAAGCCCCAATGGGCCTGGTGGGTCTGCTGCTGATGTTGGTTGGATCCCGGATGGATCAACCCGAAGCCGTCCGCACCCCGATTCGTTGGGTGGTTTGTGGTGTTTCTGCATTGCTCACCATCGCGATGATCGCTGTGGTTCCGATGGCGATCACCGGTAACCAGACGCTGGCTGGCCAGGCTGATCAGACCCTTCAGCAAAAGCGAGGGCAACTGGAGATGGCCCGTCAGCAGTCGAAGGATCCTGAAGGCGTGAAGATGCTGGGGGAGCAGTTGGCCCAGGCCGGTCAATTGCCCGCCAATGCCACCGCTGCGGATAAGACCAAAGCTGCACAGCGTTTTATTGATGGCCAGCTGGCTCAGATGGATCAACAGATTCAGCAGGCCGAGCGTCAGCGGAACCTTGCTGTGAATCAGCGTCTTTTCGGTGGAACCTTCAGTGCAGTGGTGCTTGCCGTGGCTTTTGCATTGATTGCACTTGCCGCGGTTCTCTGACCACTCGTTAGGTTGGACGCATCATGTCGGCCCGAAGCCCTGGTCGTTCCTTGGTGCAGTCCAACCCCAGACCTGATCTGCCTCTTGGCTCCAGACTCCAGCAGGATCTGAAAAATGATCTGATCGCTGGTTTGCTTGTGGTCATTCCGCTTGCCACCACGATCTGGCTGGCAACGACGGTGAGTCGCTTTGTTTTGGCGTTCCTCACTTCCGTTCCAAAGCAGTTCAACCCTTTCATTACCCTCAATCCTCTACTCCAGGACCTGATCAACCTGGCGCTGGGTCTCACGGTGCCCCTGCTGGGGATTCTTCTGATCGGTCTGATGGCCCGCAACATCGTGGGCCGATGGTTGCTGGAATTTGGTGAAGGCACGCTTCAGCGCATTCCTCTGGCCGGATCGGTCTACAAGACCCTCAAACAGTTACTGGAAACTTTCCTGAGGGACAACTCCACGCGCTTTCGTCGCGTTGTGCTCGTGGAATACCCCCGCGAAGGCCTGTACAGCGTTGGTTTTGTTACTGGGGTTGTGGGGCCGTCTCTCCAGGCGGAATTGCAGGAACCCCTGCTGAGTGTCTTCATTCCCACCGCACCCAATCCCACAACCGGGTGGTACACCTTGGTGCCTGAAAGTTCCGTGCGTGATCTCAGCATCTCTGTGGAAGATGCTTTCCGCACCATCATTTCTGCCGGCATCGTCAATCCCGATGAACGGGAGGCTCCTGTGAACCGCAGTTTTTCAAGCCTGATCTCCCAGCTGCGAGCATCGGTATCGCCCTCGTCGTCTACGTCAGGGGTCTGATTCAATTTTCTTCCTCCCTCTCCGCATCCCATGCAGTCCCGTTCTCTAGCCCGTGAGCTGGCACTGCTTGTGCTTGGTCAGCTTTCCGACCGCGATCACCAGGAGGCCTCGGATCTTTCCCTTGACTCCGTGCTTCAGAAAGCACTCGACACCCTGCATCAGCATTGGCGTGAGTCTCTCGATGCCTGTGCGGCTGATCTTGAAAAAGCTCAGCAATCCTTGCTGGATAGCGAACTGCAGGATGGTGGCGATGGCTCGTCTCCCGTTGTGAGGGACCACTTGCGCGCGTCTCTGACGACGGCGGAACAGGTTCTCAATGGCCTTTCCAGCAGTCTTGAATTGCCGCGTCTGCTTGCCCTTGCGGATCAGGAAACCGTCCGTCATGGGGCAATGCGCCGCGTCACCTTGGTTTTGGAGCAGCGCAGCAGCATCGATGCCCGCCTTGATGGCGTGATGGAGGGGTGGCGACTGAGCCGTTTACCCCGCATTGATCGGGATATCCTGCGCCTTGCGGTGGTGGATCTCACCAGCCTCAAGACACCGTCAGCGGTCGCTTGCAATGAAGCTGTCGAGCTTGCGAACCGCTACAGCGACGATCAAGGCCGTCGCATGATTAATGGCGTTTTGCGGCGTCTCCAGGACGCAGCTGCGTCCTCAGCTTCCTGATTTCGTTGTTCTGATTCCGCAGTCCGATGGTTTACGACTGGTTCCAGCGACAGTCTGCTGAGTCGGAAACTCCGGCCTCCAAGGGCGAAGTGGAGGGATCTGAGTCCTCCTCGGATGGTGCTTCTGCCCCTGCATCCGCTGAGGTGGTTCCTGAAACCAGCCCAGATCCAGACCCCGAGCCCTCTCCTGCAGTCAGCAGTGAGGTTTCGGTTGCTTCGGCAGAGGAGGACCCGTTGGAGTGGGCCCGGCAGGCTTATGCCCGTCTCAAGGCTCAGCAGTCCGCTCAGTCTGCTGAGCCACCCCAAGTTGACCTTCAGGAGCCGTCACCTTCTCCTTCCTCAGCCCCGCAGGCTGTGGACTCATCCGTTTCCCTGCCTTCGGAACCCTCGGTTGGTTTGTCCTTGCTGGAGCAAGCCGCTGCCCAGAGGGAAGAACGCCGTCAGCAATTGGATGCTCGTGCCACAGAGGTTTCGGCGTCGCCTGTTAGTTCCGTTTCATCAACCCCTACCCCCTCTAGTCCGACGACCGAGCTGGCTGATGAGCCCCAGCTCGGAGATTTTGATGATTCCTTCACCTGGTCAGCGGAGGTGCTTGCGGCGCAGGGACGTCGGGTTGATCAAGTGTCTCTGGAAGAGATTGATTGGCTGTCCCGTCTGCGTCAGGGCCTTGAAAAAACTCGCCAGGGTTTCGTCACAGGTTTGCTCGATAACCTTGGTGACGATCCACTCACCCCCGAGGTGGTGGATGACCTCGAAGCGATGTTGCTTCGAGCCGATGCCGGCGTTTTGGCCACCGACCAGGTGATGGAAGCCCTGCGTAAACGCCTGAATGAAGAGGTTGTGGATCCCAGCGAGGGCATCCGTTTTCTCAAAGAGCAGTTGCGCCATTTGTTGGAGCAGCCGATCGCTTCTAGCGGGGTTGAGTTGCTGGCACCTGAGCGGGGTCGTCTCAATATCTGGTTGATGGTGGGTGTGAACGGTGTCGGCAAGACCACCACCCTTGGCAAGCTCGCCAACCTGGCTGTTCGCAGCGGTTACAGCGCCATGATTGCTGCGGCCGACACCTTCCGCGCTGCCGCAGTTCAGCAGGTGGAGGTGTGGGGTGAGCGCAGTGATGTGCCGGTCGTGGCGAACCCAACAGCGAATGCTGATCCCGCCGCTGTGGTCTTCGATGCCATTGGTGCAGCGCGTTCCAAGGGCACGGATTTGCTGTTGGTGGACACGGCTGGTCGTTTGCAGACCAAGCACAACCTCATGGAGGAGTTGCAGAAGATTCGCAGGATTGTGGATCGTCTGGCTCCGGAATCAAAGGTGGAATCCCTCCTTGTGCTGGACGCCAGCCAGGGGCAGAACGGGCTCAAGCAGGCCATGGCTTTTGCCAAGGCGGCCAATCTCACCGGGGTGGTGATCACCAAGCTCGATGGCACCGCGCGTGGTGGCGTTGCTCTGGCTGTGTCCTCTGAAGCGGGCTTGCCGATTCGCTTCATTGGTGCGGGAGAGGGCATTCGTGATTTGCGCCCCTTCAATAGCTTTGAGTTTGTGGAGGCTTTGCTGG
>JAYKIX010000062.1:0-2924 GCA_035286005.1 Synechococcus sp.
CTGGCCAGCGTGTTGTTGGTGTGCGCGATCGTGGTGATGCTGATCGGGGCGATCCTGCTGGTGTTCGGTGCCGACACCACTCTGGGAGCGACGTTGCTGCTGGTGTTCCTGGTGCCCACCACGCTGATTTTTCACACCTTTCCGGTGGATGCTGGCTTGTTCATGAACCTGGCCCTGATCGGGGCCCTGGTGTTGGCCATCACCCGTTCCCGGGGCAACGCGGTTCCCAGCTTCAACAACCTGAGAGCCAAGGCACACTTCCGCCATCTGTGATGGGCGATCAACGCACTGGTCGAACACCCTGCACAGTGCGTCGAGCAGCATGCGGCGGTGACGGCTTTCAGGGAGTTGATACCGCGCTTGGGGGATTGATCTCCACGTCATCGCCGTAACGCCTGCAGAGCTGGCGCAACGGTTGATTGATCAGATCGGTGATGACCCAACGGCTGCCAACGGACCTGGTGATGAAGCATCGCGCTGTGGTGGAGTCTTTTTCGAGGGGGCCATTGACGCTGATGGTGTAGGCCTGATCCTGCTCGGTGATGGTGCGTTCCGTGGGGGGAATCCGGAACACCTGATGCTCCCAGGAGCAGCACCCTGAGCGCCCTTCGGTGACGACAAACTCGCCGATCCGACGAATCACAAAGAAGCCACCATGGAGAAACAGCCAGGCCTTCCTGCGCTCTGGATTGACCTTGAAAATGTTTTTGGTGCAGTTGGGCCCGGCGCCGCAGTACTGAATCTCGGTGATTTCCTGAAGGCCATCACCGTCCATGTCTTCCAGGTATCCCCAACCGTTCGGGAACTCGGAGAGGGGCTGGGTGCGTTCGAGCACCGTGCCATAAGGCTCGGCTGAGGAACCGCGCAGATCCACGCGAATGGTGCGGGTTCCGCTCGCTTGGTGTTCGGTTTGGGTGAGGCGCAGCCAGGAGCCATCGCCATTGCGTTGCTCCTGAACTTTGGTGCGATCGTCGGCCTGAGCGATCCCCGCACTGAGCAGCAGGGACGTCGCGAGGGTCGTCGCGATGGCGAGAGCGAAACCCCGAGAGGTGCCACCCGCTTTGCATGGATGCATGTTCATTTCAAAGCTCACAGGTCTGGCCGGACGATCCAGGGCACAACGTGTTGGTGGCGATTGGGGAACATCGTGGGATGCCTTCTTATCGCTCGAGGAATTGGTCACTTCTCCCTCTTTGCTCAGGGCTGATGGCCTGTGATCGTCATGGCCGGGGATGGGCAACGACGCCAGACTGCTCAGCGTGGAACAACCACCTTGATTCCTTGATCGCATCGTGTCATGACACTGTTCGCTGCTGATGAAGCCACCAAAGCGGTGCTGCTCAAGGTGTTCAGTGGGATGCGAATCATTCTTTGGATTTCGGTGCTGACGCTTGTTGGCATTGAGATTGCTGAAGTGTTTGCGAATAAGGAGATCGAACGTCTTGTTCTGTTTGCAATCTTTTTTCTGCTTGCCAATCTGCAGATTGGCATTGGCAGGTTTATGTTGACTGATAAGAAGCAGGAACAAGCCAATCAGTTGCTGTTGCTCTCTGTGTTCATGATCTCGTCTGCATTCCTTGAGATCATTGATGTTGGCCTGGAAAAGGGCTTGTCTGTCTTCCCAGCGACCACGCCCACTTTGTTGTACCAGTTGCTTCTGGGATTTGAAGCTGTGTTCGGGATTCTGGCGCTTGCGCTGGCGGCCTATTCCGTTGATCGTTTCTTTATTCAGATGAGACTGGTGGTCAGGCAGCTCAGGGGCTTGCACGTCTGATTCCCAAGACGCTTTGTTTTTGTTCAGTCAGCAATAAAAAAGCCCCGCGTTTGCAGGGCTCGTTGGTCTGTGGAGCTGGTGTTACTTGGTGTAGTTGGTGCCGCGGTAGGTGCCGGCCACCTGCTTGCTGGCCGCTTCTTTGTGCTGTCCATAATGCTGACCGCGATAGGTCAGTTGAACAGGCCGATCGATCACAGACTGGTGCTGGTCGTACTTCTGGCCGCGATAGGTCAGGGTCATTGGAGGTTCCTCGAAGCAAGCTCAGGTCCCCGTTCCATGGCCTGAGTCGAACTGCGCCTTTCCAGAGGAAAGGTGAACGTTGGTAGCTGTTGCTACTTCACCGTTATAAGGACCAAGTGCGCTTCTTGGTCGTTCGTACGGATACAGAGACTGGATTATTGGGAAATTCACACGATTTTGTCTTCTTTGTCTTCGCTCCCCGAGGCGTTGTTGCGTGGGGCATAAAAAAGCACCCGGCCTGTGAAGGGCGGGTGCTGGATGTGGCTTTGGATGTCTCTTCAGGGGGAGACGCCAGAGGTTTGGATTCAGCCGAGGCCGATCTGGGTCAGGATGCCCTGGCCGGTGAGCAGCTCGGTGCCGAGGCCGATCACGAAGCCCAGCATGGCCAGACGGCCGTTCCAGGTCTCAGCGAAGTTGACGAAGCCGAAGCGGGTGTTGGAGTCAGCCATGGGAGGTGTGTGAATTGATGTGAAGCAACTGTAAAGCAATGTTGAGCTTTTGGGGCGGGTGCGGAGGGTCGGTTTTCTTCCTCGCACCGAACCCGGTGCCCTCGCCACAGTTTTGGCAGTGAATGCCGGGGCCTGTGGCTGAATTCAAGATGTCGGTGGAGCAGCAGTTCCGGGTTGAGGCGGCTTGCCGCAAGCTCGATGCCTGCGATGACATTGATGTGATTCGCTCCCTCGCCAAGCAGCTGCTCCACGCCCTGGAGACGGAGCGGGCCTCCACCCGTCAGGCGATTGCTGACCTCAAGCAGAAGGAGGAGCAGAAGCCCTCGCTGGCCCGGCGCTTCGGGTTCAACGCCAGCCAGATGTGAGGGCTGCGGTGCCTGCTCAGTCACACGTTCTGATCACCGGGGCGAGCTCCGGCATTGGCCTGGAGGCTGCGCGCTTGCTGGCGGCCAGTGGCCATC
>JAYKIX010000063.1:0-14387 GCA_035286005.1 Synechococcus sp.
CTCTGGCTGAGGGTGCGCTGAAGATCAACTCACCCGATCCAACAAAGCAACGATGCACCATGCCTCACATAGGAGACAAAAGCTTTGGGTTCTTCACGAGATTGCGAACACCATGCGCCGCAGTTTCATCAAAAGGATTGTCTTTTAACCAACGATCCACTGATGCAAGATCCACCTTCAGAACCTTGGGCCTAACATTCCAAGTTACCTGGAATGGCGACCCTTTTTCGTTGTAGTCAGGCCCGGTTGTCGATCCTGCGTATGTCACAGGGCGTCCGAGATTCTCAGGGACGCCTACAGCCTGATAAAAACCATTCACTTGCTTGATTGTGGTGAGTTTCTGAAAGTCAGCAGCAGTAGAGTCATTCACCAGAACGATCACGATCGTTTCGACTCTGAGCTGAGGATTATTGATCGCCGGAGACACACAGGAACCAAGGCCTGGGCCCGGCTTGACCTGCGCAGAGCTATGAACATAATGCACTTCAATCGTGTCTCCTGGCTGGAGATCCCCGTACTTTCCTGCGCCAACGACAAAACCGAGGGGGCGCAATTCACGCTCCGTCAAGACACCGTTGTAGCGAAAGCCTGTACCAGCCCCATGGCCATTACCAGGGCCGGCATAGGTTGTGAATTCACCACCCTTATGCTCCGCACTATCGTGAAAGTGAATATTGCAGAGATTCATCGCGGATCGTTCTGGTGCTGCCATAAACAATCTCCTGTTCAATCCATTCACTTGATTGAGATCGCGGGGAGATTGCGGACCAAATCCTGCGCCAGCGGTGGCATTCTCCAGCGCCTCACGCTGCTGGCGGATGAAGTCTTCACCAACAACCTGACCCACCCCTGGTGCGGCGAGAGCCGACTGAAGGCCAAAGCAAGCGAGACCAAGGGCAACGACAGGCGCGAATGACTTCATCAGCAACACCGTGGGAAACAGTGAATTCGTTCTAGCCAAAACCATCCAATTTGGCTGGTTTTGACATGGACGTATCAACGGTTCACGACCAAGGCGAGCGATCAAGTCTGATTGAGGACCAACAACACGGTGTCAACAAATACTGAAACAAGTCCTGAAAAACTCTACCGAGGCCGCATGAACTCCATGCAGAAGGTGCTCTGCTTGGCTTGGTAGCAATGGTGTTTTCCTGGCAGACGGTAAGCATCGCCGTAGGCATTGTTATTTCTGTACACACCATTCACGACTGGACCGGCGTAATCCCGATACCAGAAATCCTTCAGTACAGGATCACCAATCCGTCCGCTGCCATTCCACCACCACCACGGGACAGTGCCCGAGTAGCAATGCCCGGTGCTGTACTGATCGGGCCGATCACTGCAGTAAGCGGGAACCCATCCACCGGACTTCCCCTCATGGGTGAGCTTGGCCCAAGCGTTAAAACAGCCAGAAGCTGACTGACGCTCAGGTCCACAGGTGTAGGTCTCCTGACCATCTGGCGATACAGAGTCTGGTGTCGTACCCGCCGCCAAAAGCAACACGGCCATTGAGAGCACAGCATTCATCGCCTTGCCTCCGATCGCACTTGCAGTGAGTCATGCCCTCACAGTTAGCCACGACCACTCAGTTCAGGCTCACACCCCCGATCACAGCGCAGAGCAGCACCACTCGCCAGGCCGGCTGCTTCCAACACACCAGCATGAGAAATGACACCAAGGCCAGGCTGAATTCGGCCACACCACGAATACCCACCTGCCACAGCGGTTGAAACAAGGCAGCCAGAAGGATGCCCACCACCGAAGCATTGATGCCGACAAGGGCCCGGCGCACCGCGCGCAAACGCCCAAGGTGGGCCCAAAACGGAAGCAAGCCCCCAATCAAACAAAAAGCCGGGAGGAACAGGGCCAACAAGGCCATCAAAGCGCCTCCAATGCCATGGAGACCTCCCCGTAAACCAAATCCCAGGAAGGCCGCAAAACTGAACATCGGGCCAGGAACGGTTTGGGCCAGGCCATATCCCGCGAGGAACTGATCCATACCGAGCCACCCCATTGGCACTAGCGACTGCTCCAGAAGGGGCAACACCACATGCCCTCCCCCAAAGACCAGTGTCCCGGCCCGCAGGAATGCGCTCAGTTGCTGAATCAGCAAGGGCCTGAACGCCCCAGATAACCAAGGGAGCGCCAACAGCAGCGCCAACAGCAAACCCAGCAGATTGATCGCCACAACACGGCTTAGGGACCGGCTGCCGAGTTGGTGTGACATCGCCTCCCCGTCAGGAGCGGGAAGCATGGGGGCCGGCAACAGCGTGATGCCAACGAGGGCACCCATCCCTAAGGCCAAGAGCTGGGCCAAGGCTGAAGGACTGAGCAACACCAACACGGCAGAGGCCACCATCAAACTGGCGCGCTGCCGGTCATTGGCGAGTTTGCGTTGCAAGCCAAGAACGGCCTGGGCTACCACCACCACGGCGGCCACCTTGAGGCCATGCACCCAACCGCCCTCCAACCAAACGGGATGGGCTTTGATCAATCCCGCCGCAGCCATCATCAACAGAGCAGAGGGAAGTGTGAAGCCAAGCCAGGCCGCCAAGCCCCCCAGCCAACCGGCCCGCAACAGGCCAAGCCCGATCCCCACCTGAGAACTGGACGGACCTGGCAGCATCTGACACAGAGCCACCAAATCGGCGTAGGCCCCATCGCTGATCCAGCGCTCGCGCTGCACAAAGCGCTCATGGAAATAGCCCAGATGGGCCACAGGCCCACCGAAGGAACTGCAACCAAGTGCCAGGAACTGAAGGAACACCTCCAGAACAGGAGACATGCCCGCAAGAACGTCGCATTTCAACGCTACTCATCTCGCAGCGCGCCATCAGCAACGCTGACCACGTGTCAACGCTGGCGCGTTGTGCACTGAATCAAATTCAACTCAGAGGCCCAGGCCAGAAGCTGGTTGGTTGCGGCATAAAGCTCCAATGACCGGCTCCAGGCATCCTGAAGATCCTGGGCATCGAGAACGTACTGCTCAGCACTTTCAAACGAGCGCATCAACTGGCATGCCTCTTTGACATGCATCGGTGTGAGCTGATGGCTGGAGAGACGTTCCACCAAATGCTGTTCCCAGAACGCCCGAGCGACGCCGCGCGGACCAGAGAAGCTGTCTTGCAGCAAAGCCAGCACGGGTTGAAAGCGAGATCGCGGGTTAATCGCCATGCCCATGGCTTAACACCCTCTCAATCTTTTGTGCAAAGAAAAATATGCCAAAAAAAATCGCCGGCTTTCGCCGGCGATTCAGCGCTGCCCCTTGGCCTCAGTGCGCAGCAGAGCGAAGCGTGCTCAGCCTTCAAAGTCGGCAAGGCAATGCTTGAACTCATTCCAGTGCTCAAGCACCTCACCGCAACCATTGACGACGCAATGCAGCGGGTCGTCGGCCACAACGGTGAACAAACCAGTGGCCTCAGCGATCAATTCACTAATCCCTGGGATCAGCGCACCGCCTCCGGCCAGAACAATGCCACGGGCATGCACATCCGACGCCAGCTCAGGCGGAACGATGTCAAGAACACGCTTGATCGTGTCGATAATCGTTTGCAATGGCTCGTGAATCGCTTCTCGTACTTCCAACGCAGTGACGGTGATGCTCTCGGGCAGGCCCGTGCTGGTGTTGTAACCACTCACATCAAGGTGGGCATCATCGTTGAGAGCCTTGGCATGGGCGGAACCAATCTTTACCTTCACCAACTCTGCAGTCGATTCACCAATCACCAGGCCATATTTGCGTTTCATATAGCGGATGATACTTTCGGTGATCTCATCACCGGCTACACGAACGGACTCACTAGCAACGGGTGATCCAAGGCTGAGAATCGCCACATCCGTGGTGCCGCCACCGATATCAACAATCATGCTCCCCACGGGCTCGGTAATCGGCAGACCTGCGCCAATTGCGGCCGCAACTGTTTCATCAATGAGATGAACTTCCTTTGAGGCAATAATCCCTGCTTCACGCACGGCATGCCGTTCCACATCGGTAATGCTGCAAGGCACACCCACCAGCATCCTTGGCGCAGTTTGACGTCCGGAATTCCCCCGGGCCATGAAGGTCTGCATCATCAGATCGGTGGCTGCTTTGTGGGCAATCACGCCATCACGCACAGGGCGAACCGTTTCAATCGTGTCAGGGGTTTTTCCAATCATCCGCTTGGCATTTTCACCCACTTCCAGCAAGGTGCCGCTCTTTTTGTTCACAGCTACAACAGAAGGCTCATCCAGAACAACTCCCTTCCCTGACACATAGATCAGGGTGTTGGCGGTGCCAAGGTCGATCCCAATCGGGGGGGATTGTCGAAAAAACCGGAACATGGTGGGTGGAATCGGTCATTCCCACACTGAAGATCCGGGAATTTAACTTTTCGGGAGTTAAAGAAATCTTCCACATTCCTGCAACACTTGATCTTGACAGGCCCAAAGGAATGCGATTTCAGGCCACAGGCCTGTCTATGGTTTCTGTCGTCGGCTGGCGACATTTGCCGGAGCATCAACCGTGATCGCGCTTCGCGTGCGGCTGTTATTGATCACTCCCAGCCAAGGGATTGGCATGAAAATTCCAGCGATCGCCATCTTCCAGCCAGAGCTCCCAGACGAACTGACGACCATCGCCCAGCGTCAACCGGCCTCCAAATCCTGCAGGAGAGGGTTGGTACAGGTCGTCGATGGCCACCACCGGCTCCCCTTCGCGGGTCAGCACCTCAGCGACGCGCTGGCCCAACCGTTGGGAGAGGTCGGCCTTGAGGTCCGCTGGCGTCATCAGGCCGGGTCAAGAAAGTCGATCACCAGATCACCAAGATCATCGCGGCTGATTTCGAAGCCAAATCCATCCACCGTGCCGCTCCAGAGGCCCGCATCAGGGTCAGACGCCAGACCCTGCACCTGCTGCACCTTGTGGTCAAAGAGCGCAGCAAAGCAGTGGCCCGCCACCTGTGCCGCCTGATCCTCATCCATCTCGTCGAGTTCATGGGGCGCCACTGAACACCCCTCCAGCAACTCGGCATCGATGACATTGCCGGACCCCACGTCGGCCACCAGCGCCTGTAACCCTGCGAACTCTTGGCTGTCACTCATCGCTAGCTTCCCTGGGGAGTCTGGGCATTCAGACCCATACCTTCGCACTCAGCCGTGCCGGGTAAGACTTGGGCAAGCACGGTGGTAAGGGCCGTATCGACGCTGAAGGTGCGAACCCCCAAGTGCACCCGCCGCGCCACCACCGACTCGGCAAGATCCAGCTCAAACGGAACAAACCCACCCTCAGGACCGATCATCACCACGGCGGGGGCAGGGGGCTGCTCGGCGAGTCCAACGGGGGCCTCCATGTCGGCAATCCAGCAGGGGCGGCCTGCACACAGGCTGGTGAGTTGATCTTCGACAAAGGGACGGAAACGTTTATGCAGATGCACCTGGGGGAACACGGTGTCACTGGCCCGTTCCATCCCGGCAATCAAAGCCTCCTCGACCTTGGCCGGCTCCAGCAGAGGAGTTTGCCAATAGCTCTTCTCCACTCGGGCACTGTTGATCAGATGGAGGTTCTGCACCCCAAACTCCGCCACGGTGCGCAGGATGCGCCGCAGCATCTTCGGCCTCGGCAAGGCCAGCACAAGGTCGAAGCTGTGCCGAGGGGGAGGAGACCGCAACAAATCCACCGCAAGAGACACCGTGCCCTGGTCGATGGCGACAACAACGGCGACCCCCACCTGGCCGGCCAGCACCCCCACCTTCACGGTGTCTCCCACCACCGCACCCAGTTGCCCAAGAATGTGATCGGCCCGATGGTCGCCAAGCCGGACCACTCCATCAGCCAGCCAGGAGTCTGTGTCGCGAAGCAAGACAAGATTCATCGTCGCGGACGCAGCACCATCAACGACCTCCTCACCAGGGGAATCATCAGCCTCTCTCCGCACACGGGCCTCAGATCCACTCTGTTCACCTGCGGCAACATCCCCACCATGGCGCCAGCAGAGACGCAAACATGCGCTCACTGGCTGGAAGGCACGGGGTCGGATGTGATGGCGCGTTGGCAACAGGTGATCCGGCAGCAACTCAGGCCCCTGCGCATCCGACAACTCCGCTGGGGTCGTCGCTGGCAAGACTGGCGTCGCAGGGTGATGTTCGCCAACGCGCAATCTCCTACACCGCTGCCAGTGGTGCTGGTACACCATCAATCGGTGCTACTGCGTCGCCTTGGGGATACCGATCCTCAACTCCAGCACAACAAAGTGGTGAATCTCGGATTAGCAGTGCCCCACCTGCACGGGTTGTTGATCCCGCCTGGAGCCACGATCTCCATTTGGCACCGCGTTGGCTATCCCAGTGCGGGCAAGGGCTATCAACCCGGCGTTCAGTTATCCCAGGGCAAGGTGAGCGTGGGAATCGGCGGAGGACTCTGCCAGCTGGCCAACCTGATCCATTGGATGGGACTCCACACCCCTCTCGAACTGATCGAACGCCATCACCACAGCTTTGACGCTTTCCCTGATTCGGGACGGCTTCTTCCGTTTGGCAGTGGAGCCAGCCTCTTCTACAACTACCGGGATCTGCGCTTTCGCAACCCCACCAGCCAGACCATGCAGCTGATGGTGTGGCTCAGCGACACGCACCTCTGTGGTGAGATCCGGGCTGAAACCGAGGGTCCCTATGCCTACGAAGTGGTGGAAAAAGACCATCGTTTTGAGCAGGAGGGGGATGCCCTTTACCGCTGCAACAGCATCTGGCAACGACGGTTGAATCCCCTCACCAACGCCTGCATCGACGAACATCTGCTCTACAGCAACAGATCACGCGTGATGTACGACATTGACCTTTGAAGCCTCCCCCTGAAGACCTCTCGTGGTCCATGACAGTCGATCTTTGGAGTGGTCGATCACTAAATCGCGAACGACACTGAGAGCAAGACGCGGAGGGTGGAGATGACCACCATCGACTGCCGCTACAGCGGAGATCTCCATTGCGAGGCGGTGCACGGCCCGTCAGGACGGGAGCTTCAGACGGATGCCCCAACCGATCACGACGGGTTGGGGGAAAGCTTCTCTCCCACAGATTTGCTGGCCACCTCCCTGGGCACCTGCGTGCTCACGGTGATGGGAATCACAGCCAAACGCCGTGGGTGGAACGTACAAGGGGCCACCGCTCGGGTCGAGAAAGACATGACCCAGCAAGGACCACGCAAGATTGCACGCCTGCGGGTGGAAGTGACCCTGCCGGAGCATTGCGACCACGATCAGCGCCGTCTACTGATGCGGATGGCCGAGGAATGTCCCGTGAAACGCAACCTCGAAGGGGCCATGGCCATCGAGTTGATCTGGACCTGAGCAAGGAGGACCCACCCATGCGGCTTCACTTCATTCCCATTCATGTCTTCCGGGAAACACCCTCCGTCACCTTTTTCGATGCCGGCGTTCCCGGTGCCAATGGCACCGATGTGGTGGCCCACCACGGACCTGCCATTTCCCCCCCTGACGATGCGGACTTTCAGCAGTTCTATGTGCATCAGCATCAGATCGACCACAACTTGGTGCTGGAGGGTGAACGCACATTCACCCTCCTGAATCCCAGCTGGAGGCAGCCCCACCATGTGGTGGAGCTCGAACGCGCGATGGGGGCCTTGGAAATCCCCATCGGCACCTATCACCGTTCGGTGTCTGGAACTCAAGGAAGCACCGTGCTGAATCAATCGATTCGCGATCCCAACTTCAACTTCCACACCGAATTCATACCCGTGAGTTTGCGGGAGCGCGACGACCTTCAGGCCTTGCTGCAAACACCCCCCTGTGTGTGGAGCTGGGGCCATGGCCATATCCAGCGGCGATGCCCGATCCCATCAATCCCCAAACCATAAAAATGTGGTTCGGGCCACCAAGCCCGAACCACATCATCGGCTGAATGAGGGCGAGGATTCAGCTCCAGCCGTTGCTGGCCTGCTCTTCGACGTAGGCCGCCACATCGGAGATCTGGTTCTCCGTCAAGGTGCCAATGAAGGCGGGCATCTCATTAAGGCCGTAGGTCACCTGAGCCACGATGGCGCTCTCATGACCGTTGTTGTACTGGGCCAGATAGGCCTTCAAATCGTCCTGCTGAAGGGTGTGTTCTCCGTTCACCACGTTGCCACCACCGGCATGGCAAGCGGCGCAATTGGCGGAAAACACCTTGGCGCCGGCTGCGGCATCACCGGCAAAGGCAGACACAGGAGCACTGATCAGCATGATCAGTGCAGCAATGACAGACAGCAGAGCACGCATCAGCGAGAGCAGGCACTGGAACCATTGTCAGCGTCATGGAAATCCCCTGCAGGGATCAGCTGCAGTTCGTCATATCCCCCAATGCTTCGTCTCAACCTGCCAAGGCTGACCAGGCAAGGGAAGCACCAAGCCCCATCCATACACAGGCCGCAAGCCGACAGCCTTGGGCACCGAGCAGGGAGATCGTGCGACGCGACATTGCCGTGACCAGCAGGAGCAAGGCACCCTGGCTGAGAAACAGGCCCAGGCCATAAGCCAGCAATGGGGTGGGCTCTGCGCCCAAGACCATCGAACCGAGCAGGTAACCGTGAAGACCGATCATCGGCATTAACAGCCTCGCTGGAAGCACACCCAAGGCAATCAGCCCTTCCAGAGCCAGGGAGAGGGCCACGCCTGCTTCAGCAGCCGCAGAGGCGGTGGACGCCAGCGGCATCCACTGCGACAGAAGGGTTCCAAGCAAACCAACCGCCAGTAAAGGCAGGATCCAACGCCCGGGGCGTTGCAGACCCAGGAAGACCAACGCCACCAGGAAGAGGAGGTGATCCACACCCAGCAATGGATGACCGATGCCGCTGATCAGGCCCTGAAGGGGTGTGAGCTGGGCAGCCTCAATCCCCTCAAAGGGATGATGCGCCAGCGCTGGATGGGCCCCAGCCAACATCAACAACGCAGCGGCAGGAAGCACTCGCAGGCGGGCTGCAAGGCGAGCAGCAGGGAAATCCATCAACAGTCGATCCTCGTCGGTTGTACGTATCGGCGGGCGTTCTGACTGCCAGGATCGATGGCCCTGGATCACAGCTGCGGGACAGTGGCGGATTTTCACCGCGCTTTCCCCGTTTCCTCCAGAGACTGATCATCCCTGGAACCGACAACCTGTTCTACTGCAGGGAAGCCGATTGGCTTGACATCCCCTGGTGCAGAAAGGGCGGCACTCGCAACAGCTCAGTTTCGGGGATGGGTTCCATGGGAATGGACTGCACAAGGCATCCACTGGTCTCCCATGCGGTGGGCCCCTTGACAGCCAAACCGTGGCGCTGCAGCTTCGGCCTCTTGCCGGGTCGGATAGGTGGCCCGAATGCCCGTTGAGCTTGGCTGGCTCGCGGGCTGAGCATCCATGGTCAAACGAAGGCCGCTGCGGTCTTCGCCAATCCTGTGATGGGCCTGCACATCAGTGCAGACTCCCGCGCAAGAGGCGATGGCAGCGACAACGCCCCATCGGATGGCAGCTTGAAAAGACAGCAAGGGTTCGATCCTCGTCGGTTGTACATATCGGCGGGCGTTCTGAATGCCAGGACCGATTGGCCTGGATCACAGCTGCGGGACAGTGGCGGATTTTCACCGCGCTTTCCCCGTTTCCTCCAGAGACTGATCATCCCTGGAACCGACAACTCTTTCTAACGCAGCCCCGCAGAAAGCTCCTACTCACCCAGGCAGGGAAGGCATGGAATGGCGCCGAAGAATGCCGTGCACAGGAGCGAACAAAAACGCCAGCACAAACAATCCTGTTTGCGCAAGAACGATGCAACCTGCTGGAGAACGATCCGTCCAGAAGCTCACCATGACCCCCACAAGGCTAGAGATCACACTGCTGGCCACCGCCAGGATCGTCATGCGATCGAAGTTGTCGGTGAGCAGGTAAGCCGTTGCACCTGGCGTCACTAACATGGCCACGACCAAGATGATTCCAACAGTCTGGAGACCGGCAACGGCGGCCAGGGACAAAATCGAAAGCAACAGATAGTGCAGGAGTCCGGTGTTAATCCCCATGGAGCGGGCATGGGTGGGGTCAAAACAGAACATGAGCAGATCCCGCCGGAACACCAACAGGACGCTCAAGACGACTGCTGAAATCAGCAGGGTTTGTTGGATGTCTGCGGCGGAAATGCCCAGCACATTGCCAAACAGGATGTGAAACAGGTCGATATTGCTGCGCACATTCGACACCAACACCAGGCCCAGGGCAAAGAAACCCGTGAACACGAGTCCGATCACGGTGTCTTCTTTAATGCGGGATTTCTGCTGCACAAATCCGATCGTGGCCACTGAGCCCACACCGAACACAAATGCCCCCAGGGAGAAAGGCAGACCCAAGGCATAGGCCAGCACCACGCCTGGAAGCACGGCGTGCGACACGGCATCGCCCATCAGTGCCCAGCCTTTGAGAGTCATGTAGCAAGACAGCAGGCCACACACCGAACCCACCAACGCACTGATCAAGAGGGCACGCACCATGAACTCATGGCGAAGTGGCTCCAGCACCCACTCGATCAACACCCTGGGCTCCAAGCACTGGTCCTTAGTCTCTCAGGTCTGAAAGGCATCCTTCGGATTAGCCACAACGACCCCATCAGCCCAAGGGCCGGTTCTCCGGATCAACGGAACTATTGCCGGTGAGCAGATCGGGGGGAAGTCCACCAAATGTGAGCGAGAGATTTTCGGGTGTGAACACCTCAGAGGTTTCGCCGTAGGCCAGCACCGTCTTGTTGATCAACACGACCAGATCGCAGAACTCACGCACATGGCTGAGGTCGTGGGTGGAGATCAGGATCGTGCGCCCCTCCTGCCGGAACTGAACGAACAGATCAGCCATGAGCTTTTCCGTGCGCACGTCGACACCGTTAAACGGCTCATCCAGCAGCAACACTGAGGCCCCCTGGGCGATGGCCCGGGCCAGAAAAGCGCGTTTGCGCTGACCACCCGACAAGGAGCCAATCGGTCGGTCTCGCAATTCGAGCAGGTCCACCTGAGACAGCGCTTCCCGCACGGCCACACGATCGAGTCGACCAGGAATGCGCAGGAGGTTCATGGCCCCGTAGCGACCCATCATCACCACATCCCAGACCGAGACTGGAAAGTTGTTGTCAATCCCTTCGCTCTGGGGCACGTAGGCCACGGCCTGTTCCCGCTGGGCTTCTGCAACGGTCAGGCCGTTGATGCGGATTCGGCCCCGGGAGGGGCGCACGAAACCAGTGAGCGCCTTAAACAGGGTGGATTTTCCCGCTCCGTTCATGCCCACCAAACCACAGATGCAACCGGGTGGAAGGGTCAGAGATGCGTCGTGGAGCGCAACGGTGCCGTTGTAGTTGACACACACCCGGTCTGCCTCGATTCGCATCGTCATCGCTGCTGACCCTGCGGATTCAGACCCTGGAGAAGGAGTCTCACATTGTGACGCTGCAGTTCGAGCAACGTTGGTGCCGGACCGTTGCGATCCGAAAGGGAGTCGACATAGAACGTGCCACCAAATCGGGCACCGGAAGCCTCCGCCACCTGGCGCTGCACCCTGTCGCTCACGGTGCTTTCACAGAACACCGCAGGGACTTGGGCTGCACGCACCGTTTCAATCAGCCGGGCCATCCGTCTGGGGGTGGCCTGACTTTCCGCATTCACAGGCCAGAGGTAGGCCTCCTTCAATCCGTAATCCTTAGCCAGGTAACTGAACGCACCTTCACAGGTCACCAACAGTCGCTTGGATTCAGGAATCGCTGCCAGTGCGGTCCGCAGGTCTTGATCCAGCCTCTGAAGCTGCTCCTGATAGGCCTGACCATTTCTGCGATAGGTGGCTGCGCCATCAGGATCAAGAGCGGAGAAGGCCTCGATCAGACGATCGACGTACATCTGGGCGCGCTGTGGCGACATCCAGGCATGGGGGTTGGGACGACCGGCATAGGCATCACCTTCGATGAGCACCGGTTCAATGCCCTCGCTGAGGGTCACCGTTGGCACGGCCCCGGCAGCCGCCGTGAAACGGCGTGCCCACAACTCGAGCCCCAAGCCATTCTCAAGAATCAGCTGTGCGCTGGCCGCCTGCTCCAAGTCGCTGGGCGTGGGTTCATACCCATGGATTTCAGCCCCTTGACGGGTAATGGAATGCACCCGCAAACGATCGCCCGCAACGTTGCGGGCCATATCGGCCAATACGGTGAAGGTGGTGAGCACCAGAGGGCGCGGGGCTTTGGCTGGGTCAGGGCGCTGGGGACCACGGGGCGCCCTGCATCCCGTGGAGGCGAGAAGCATCAACACTCCTGCCACTAAGCCCAGGCGTCTTAGCCGAAAAACAGCATGCTCCCTTCGAGCTCTTCAGTTTAGACAGCCAGGACCCGCAGCGAAGACCCGAACGGCACGTTCCCGACGCCAAATTGACGCGATCCAGTGCCACATACAAAGCCCGTTGAGGGCTCTCGGGTCAGCCCCCCATTGCCCGCCCTTGAAGCTGCCGCCAGCTTCATCGAATCCCCAAGAGGCATGAAAGAAAGAAAAAAACCATCAAGGCCTTCCCTGAAACCTAGTAACGCCAATCCCAGAAGCGTCCATCAAAAAGTGGCACTGTGACACCGAAATCGCGATGGTTTGGTTGTGAGGAGCGTGAATTCGGGAACGGAGTCGAAACAAGGTCAGACGTCCGCCACCGAATTTGCACCACAGACTCCGCCTTTGGCGGAGTTTTTTATTGAGCGACCGCCACGGCAAAACTGCGTGCTGTGACAACAACTTCTGCGTCCACACCAAATCTGGTGCTTTCGGCCAATCCAAGACCCGAAAGATCGGGACCATCAGGCAGCGCCCAAACACTTGGAACAGAGACACCAAATCTGGGGCTTGCGCAACACAGGGCACCAGACCTATTGGTAATGGAGGCCTGGTGATGGGGACAATCGCCAGCTCTGAATTTCACCCTGGCTCACCACGCCAGGGCTTTTTTTTGGACTGGCATGCTGATCACAACCGTTAGCACTCGCCTTCCGGCCCAGCTCGATGGCGTTGCCGACGGCAGCGTTCGGAGCAATAACGCACCTCATCCCACACCTGCTTCCACTTCTTCCGCCATTGGAAGGGGCGACCACATACCGGGCAAACTTTGGTGGGTCGATCGCTGGGGCGAGGCATGCCAAACGTGCAACAGCGAACTCCAACGAAGCACAGCCAAGCCAACTGAAGGGTCAATGGAACGAGGCCGCATACAAGAACTCGTGAAGGAATGCTCCGCAGGACTGTTTGACCTCGCCTGCGCAGTCAGCGGACATCCCGACTGGGACCTGAACCTGCCGGTTGGCGTGATCGACGCCCGGCACGGCAAACCACGCCTCACCGTGACAGCCGTGGGCACGATCAATTCCGTGCTGCGGGCCTCAGCAACGATCGGCAACCCGCTGATGCAGCGCTTTTTTGAGCGGTTCGGCAGCGTCGGTCTGAACCAGGCGAGAGACGAGTTTCAAACCGGAGACGACGCCGAAGCCTTTTCGGAACTCTGGGAGACCTACCTCGAGGAACGACGCAGTGGGGGCCAGGCCATGTGGAGCATCGAAGACGCCACCGACTTCGTGATCCACAGCCGCGTGAGCCATCAAGACCGCGAAGTGGCTCTTATAGCCATCCTGCCCGGAGACCCCCACTCGATCTGCACCTTCAGCGTGCCAATCCATTTCCTCACCTCGACGGACCAGGGAGACAACAGCACGACAAGAACCCCCTGAGTTCAAAACAAGCTGCCCTGAAGCACGCTGCTGCTGAGCTGGTGGATCCAACCCTGCTCTGGCCAAGGGTTGAGCAAATGCTCAAGCGCCCTGAGTTCAGCACCTTGCACGGGAGCCAGCCAGGGCTGCTCCAGCCCCTCCGGAATCAGCACAGGCATCCTGGAATGCCATGGCGCCACCAAGGCATTCGGCGTCGTGGTGAGCACGGTGCAGGTCTCCAGCTCGCTGCCATCGGCACCGAGCCAGCGTTCCCAAAGCCCCGCAAGCCAAAACACCCCATCACGCGCGGGCCGAAAACAATGCTGCTTTTCCCAAAAAGCCGTAGCCGGAATTAAGCAGCGGCGATGCCGCCAGGCACCACGAAAACTAGGTTTCTCAGTGACGGATTCCGAGCGGGCATTGATCGGTCTTGGGCCGTGACCAGGATCTTTGGACCACGAAGGCACCAAGCCCCAGAGCAACAGCGCGGCACGATGAAGCCCCTCCTCCTGAACAAGAGCCAGCACCGGCTCAGATGGCACCACAAGCGGACGCGGGCTGTAGTGACGCCGATGAACTTCAGGCAGCACCGCCTGCAGAGGCAGAGGCAACTGCTCCGCAGAACACTGAAGGGAAAAACGGCCACACATCGCGCCTCAGCAAAGCCCCCCGAGGATCGCGCAGG
>JAYKIX010000064.1:0-6506 GCA_035286005.1 Synechococcus sp.
GCGGCCCAACGACCTCAAGAACGCCGAAAAATTCTTTGCCGCCAAACCCGACCTCAGCCTCGATGACGCCCTGAGGCTCACGGCCACAGAAGGCGACACCCTGATGCGCATGCCGGTGCATCGCCTCGAGGCCGGTCCTCGTCTGCAAGCGGTGCTGGAGCAATACCACCAGCAGAAAGCACCCGACCCCCTGCCGGCGCCGGAAGGGTTCTGCGGACAATTGCGGCCTTATCAGGAACGCGGCCTGGGCTGGCTGTCGTTCCTGCACCGCTTCGATCAAGGGGCCTGCCTGGCCGACGACATGGGCCTGGGCAAAACGATCCAACTGCTCGCCTTCCTTCAGCACCTCAAGGCGGAACAGGAGCTGAAACGACCGGTGCTGCTCGTAGCGCCCACCTCCGTGCTCACCAACTGGAAGCGGGAAGCGGCGGCCTTCACCCCCGAGCTGGAGGTGAAGGAGCACTACGGCCCACGCCGTCCTTCAACACCTGCGGCGCTCAAAAAGGCCCTCAAAGGCGTGGATCTCGTGCTCACCAGCTATGGCCTGCTGCAACGCGACAGCGAACTGCTGGAAAGCCTCGACTGGCAGGGCATGGTGATCGATGAAGCCCAGGCGATCAAAAACCCCAGCGCCAAACAGAGCATGGCGGCCCGTGACCTGGCCCGGCCCGGCCGCAACAGCCGCTTCCGCATCGCCCTCACCGGCACACCGGTGGAAAACCGGGTGAGCGAACTGTGGGCGTTGATGGACTTCCTCAACCCACGGGTGCTGGGCAAGGAAGACTTTTTCCGCCAGCGCTACCGGATGCCGATCGAGCGCTACGGGGATATGTCGTCGCTGCGCGACCTCAAATCCAGGGTCGGACCCTTCATCCTGCGCCGGCTCAAAACCGACAAGGCAATCATTTCCGACCTGCCGGAAAAGGTGGAACTGAGCGAATGGGTGGGATTGAGCAAGGAGCAGAAATCGCTCTATGCCAAAACCGTGGAAGACACCCTCGATGCCATCGCCCGCGCCCCCCGCGGTCAACGCCATGGTCAGGTGCTGGGCCTGCTCACCAAGCTCAAACAGATCTGCAACCACCCGGCCCTTGCCCTCAAGGAAGACCAGGCTGGCGACGACTTCCTGCAACGCTCCGCCAAGTTGCAGCGGCTCGAGGAAATCCTCGATGAGGTGATCGAGGCCGGTGACCGGGCCCTGCTGTTCACCCAGTTCGCCGAATGGGGCCATCTGCTGCAGGGCTATCTGCAACGGCGTTGGCGCAGCGAAGTGCCTTTCCTGAGCGGCAGCACCAGGAAGAGCGAACGCCAGGCCATGGTGGATCGCTTCCAGGACGATCCCCGCGGCCCGCAGCTGTTTCTGCTGTCGTTGAAAGCCGGGGGGGTGGGTCTCAACCTCACCCGCGCCAGCCATGTGTTCCACATCGACCGCTGGTGGAACCCAGCCGTGGAGAACCAGGCCACCGACCGGGCCTACCGAATCGGCCAAACGAACCGGGTGATGGTGCACAAATTCATCACCAGCGGATCGGTGGAAGAAAAGATCGACCGCATGATTCGCGAGAAATCACGACTCGCCGAAGACATCATTGGCTCCGGTGAAGACTGGCTCGGCGGTCTCGACATGGGCCAGTTGAAGGAATTGGTGAGCCTCGAGGACACTTGAACCCATGACCATCACCCCCTCCACCCCCAGCATCAACACCTCCCTCAGCGATGAAGGCCTGGGTCAACAACCCTGGTGGGTGGAGCAATGGATGGAGCTGATCAACTCCTACCGCTTCAAAAAACGCCTCGAGCGGGCCTGGACCTATGCCCGTGAAGGCAACGTCACCTCCATCCGCTTCGAAGGACGGCGCGTGCACGCCCGGGTACAGGGCACCGGGGAAGACCCCTACAAGGTGAAGCTCTGGCTGGATGTTCTCAAAGACGAAGACTGGCGCTATGTGCTTGAAGCCTTAACCCAGAAAGCCCGCTGGTCGGCGCAGCTGCTCGCTGGGATCATGCCTTCGGACATCGAGCGCGCCTTCGCCGCCAGTGGCCGGCGCCTGTTTCCCTTCAAGTTGCAGGAGGTGCGCAGCGAGTGCAGCTGCCCCGACAAGGCCAATCCTTGCAAGCACATCAGTGCGGTGTATTTCCTGATGGGGGAACGCTTCAGCGAAGACCCCTTCGTTTTATTCCAACTGCGCGGCCGCACCCGCGCCAAATTGCTGGAAGACCTGGCGGAATACCGGCTGAAAGCCCTGGAAGCCCGAGCCAAGGCCGCAGCCGATGACGGCGATTCAGACGACGCTGCCGCAATCAGTGACACCAACAACCCTGAGCAGGTCACCCCGCCGCATCCGGCCGTGCTCGACCCGACCCTCTGGTGGCGATATGACGCCAATCTCGATGCGGATCTGGTGGTGATCACCCCAGCCATGGAGGGGGACACGGGATTGGATGCGGCGGGCGAATTACCGCTCGCAGAGGAACCCCGTTTCCCGGACGCCAAGAAGCAATTCCTCGATCACCTGCGCAGCCAAGGCCAGGTGCTGGGCCAGCAAGCAATGCTGGCCGCCATGACCGCCGGTGGTGGCTGAAACGCAAGCCCCGTGGCTCAGCTCGGACAACCTCCGATGGGCAACGGTCATCCAGACCTCCCACGAACGGGCCTTCGGCACCCGCCTGTTCACCGGCTCATCAACCGCTGTTGACAGCAGAGCCCACTCTCAAGAGCTGTTCGCGTTGGCAGCCCCTGTGTTGGCGCATCACGCCTGCAATGATCCCCTCCTGATCTATGCCAATGCTGCTGCCCTCAAACTGTGGCGACGGTGCTGGAGCGACATGGTGGGCATGCCATCGCGGTTGACCGCCCCTGAACAGGAACGGACGGAGCGCGCCCAGGCCCTGGGCAAGGCCCAACGGGTTGATGCCTTTCAGGGCTATCGCGGCATTCGCATTGACAGTCAAGGACGTCGGTTTGTGATTCACAACGCCCGCATCTGGACGCTATGGAATGAACATGGAGAGGCCTGTGGTCAAGCCGCCAGCTTTTCCGACTGGTGGTGGCTGTAAGCCATTTCAGCAGACACAAAGCAGGCTTCGGTTCTCACACCATCCCAGTCGTAGCAACCGAACCAGGTGGTCTAGACCGTACAAAAAGGGCCGGTTCTCCGGCTCCTCAATCCCATTCAGAGCGCACAGATTGACGTTGCGGGTGACACCCACCCAATCCAACTGTCCTTGTGGAGGACTTCACCATGATCACCCTTCGCCAATCCCCCTTCGATCTGTTTGAGCGCCTGGAACAACAGGTGGCGCAAGCGGAACGCATCCCCGCCGCTGAAGTGCTCGAAGATGCCCACAGTTACATCGTTCGACTCGAACTGCCGGGTGTGGAACGCGATTCGATCGATGTGAAAGCGACCGATCGCACCCTTGTGATCAGTGCTGAGCGTCGCCCCAGCCTCAACCCCCAGGTCAACGCTGAGGGCGAAGACGCAACACCCCAGCAACTGTTGAGCGAATTCCGCCCCGGCAGCTGGAGCCGCAGCTTCCGCTTCGCTCAATCCCTGGATCGGGATCAACTGCGCGCCACCTACCGCGACGGAATCCTGGCGATTGAAGCGGCCAAAGCTGACAATCGCACCACCGTGTCGGTGACCGTGGAGAACTGAGCGAACTCCTCGCCGGCAACGGCAGCATCACCCCAGACCGAGAACGGATCAGCCCTCCGCACTGGCGGGGGGCTTTTTTTGTTTGCAAAAGAAAGGCCTGTCCAACAACGATCGATAGCCTGCAAAAACCCGTTGTCGCCCCGATCGGCGACCTCCACAGGAACCCACCATGCAACGCCGGCAGCTGCTCCGAACCAGTGGGCAAGCCCTCGCCGCTGCCGCTGGAGCCGGAGCGCTCAGTGCCTGCACGATCCGTCGTGCCGATGAGACCCGCAGCAGTGGTCTCCCCCAGGTGCGCTGGCGCATGGCCACCAGCTGGCCCGTGTCGCTCGACACGATCTACGGGGGGGCGGAAACCATCTGCCAACGGGTCGCGGCAATGAGCGGCGGCGGCTTTCAGATCAAACCCTTCGCGGCTGGTGAACTCGTGCCCGGGCTCGAGGTGCTGGATGCGGTGCAGGCCGGCTCCGTGGAGTGCGGCCATACCGCCAGCTATTACTACGTCGGCAAAAACCCTGCCTTCGCATTCGGAACAGCCGTGCCCTTCGGCCTATCCGCCCAGCAACAGAACGCCTGGCTGTACCACGGGGGAGGGAATGAAGCGATGGACGCCCTGTTTGCCGATTTCGGTACCCGGAGCTTTCCAGCCGGGAACACAGGGGCGCAGATGGGGGGATGGTTTAAGCGCCCTGTGGAGAACCTGGCATCCCTGAAAGGGCTGAAGATGCGCATCCCTGGCCTGGGGGGCAAAGTGATGGCTCGCCTGGGCGTGAATGTGCAGGTGCTGCCCGGGGGAGAGATCTACCTCGCCCTCGAACGCGGGGCCATTGATGCCGCCGAATTCACCGGGCCCTACGACGACGAGAAACTCGGCCTTCCCAAGGCGGCTCCTTACTACTACTACCCAGGTTGGTGGGAACCGGGCCCCACACTGTCCGCCCTGGTGAACCGCAAGGCCTGGGATGCACTGCCCAAGGAATATCAGGCCATGTTCAGCACCGCCTGCTTCGAGGCGAATCTGGGGATGTTGAGCAAATACGAGCAACGCAACAGCGAAGCGCTGCTCCGATTGCTCCGCCAAGGCACAAAGCTGGAGGTCTATGCCGACGACATCCTGGCGGCAGCCCACGACGCCACCCAGGACATGTGCTCGGAGCTGGCAGACGGCGACGCAGGATTTCGGAATCTGCTGGAACGCTGGCGTCTGTTCCAGCGCGGAGCAGTCAACTGGAACCGGATCAACGAGCTCCCACTTGCACAATTCACCACCGGCCAACAGCAGGAGGTGACGCCATGACCGGTCGACTGTCTCGGCTGGTGCAGGTATTGGATCGCATCAACGCGTCAGCCGCCTGGCTGGCCCGCTGGGCCGTGCTGCTGATGTTGGCCATCGGCCTCTGGAATGTGGTGGGCCGCTATCTCGGCGCAGCGATCGGCGTCAATCTCAGTTCCAACGGCTTGATCGAGGCCCAGTGGTACCTCTTTGATCTGATCTTTCTTCTGGGCCTCGGCTGGACCCTTCAGAAAGGCGGGCATGTGCGGGTGGATGTGTTGCAAAGCCGATGGTCGCTGCGCCGTCGCCATCGACAAGAGCTCAACGGCATGCTCCTCCTGCTGCTGCCCTTCGCCTTCGGGGTGATGGCCTTAGCCATTGCCCCTGCCTTGCACTCCTGGGCCATCGGAGAACTGTCTCCAGACCCCGGAGGCCTTCCGAGGACTTGGGTGAAATCCCTCATTCCCCTGGGGTTTCTGCTGCTGGGTTTACAAGGGATGGCTGAAGCCCTTCGCCTGCGCTCGGCTCTCCGTCATCCAGCCGCCATGGATCGATCAGGCGCAGACGAGGAGGGCATCACGCTGTGATCGAGATCGAGTCCCTCGGATGGGTGATCGGAATCGACCCCTCAGCGGTGCTGGCCCCAGGCATGTTTCTGGCGCTGATCCTGGCGCTGCTGAGCGGATTCCCCGTCGCCTTCTGCTTGGGAGGCGTCGGAGTGATCTTTGCCCTGCTGGGCATGCTCAGTGGCGAAATCGAACCTCAGTTCGTCACGGCCTTACCCCAGCGCATTCTGGGAATCATGGCCAACTTCACCCTGCTGGCCATCCCCGCCTTCGTGTTCATGGGCTCCATGCTCGAGAGCTCAGGCATCGCGGAACGGCTGCTCGACGGCATGGGCCGCTTGCTCGGACGGCTGCGCGGTGGCCTGGCCCTGGCGGTCGTGCTGGTGGGCTCCCTGCTGGCCGCCACGACAGGGGTTGTGGCGGCCACCGTCACCACCATGGGGCTGATCTCGCTCCCCGCCATGCTGCGGGCCGGCTACGACAAAAGCCTGGCCACAGGCGTGATCGTGGCCTCCGGCACCCTCGGCCAGATCATTCCTCCCAGCATTGTGCTGGTGGTGCTGGGTGACCAACTGGGCATCTCCGTGGGGGATCTCTTCATCGGCGCCCTGCTTCCGGGCCTGTTGATGTCCGCGGTGTTTGCCATCTACGTGCTGGTGATTAGTGCCCTCAAGCCAGAGCTGGCGCCCCAACTCCCCCCTGAAGCCGCCGGCACCAGCAGCCCTCTTCAGCTGATCCAATCGGTACTGCCGCCTCTGGCGCTGATCGTGACCGTGCTGGGCAGCATCTTTTTCGGCATTGCCACACCAACCGAAGCCGGCGTGATCGGTGCCATGGGCGCCATGCTTCTGGCCGCCCTCAACGGTGGCTTCAGCCGCAGCCAACTCTCCGCGGTGTGCGAAAGCACCATGCGCACCACCGCAATGGTGATGGCGATCCTGATGGGGTCCACCGCCTTCAGCCTGGTGTTCCGCGGCGTGGGGGGCGATCAACTGATATCGGAGCTGC
>JAYKIX010000065.1:0-2514 GCA_035286005.1 Synechococcus sp.
GCTGAACTGGAGCGTCTACGCCTCAAGGCCGAGGCCGTGTTGCCAGCTCAGGCCCAGCAAAAGGCCCAGGAGCTGCGGGCCCGCGGTCGTGCAGCGGCCACGGCGGAAGACGTGAAAGCCAGTGCCCTGGTGAATGACCTGCTCACCAAGGTGTGGGAAGACGCCGGCAGCACCGCTGAGCTGGTGTTTTTGCTGCAACAGATCGAGATGGTGCTGGAGCAGGCCACCCGCCTGCCGCATCAGCTGCAGCTCAAGCGCATCACCGCCCTTGATGGTGATGACGCCTCCAGCCTCGCCAGCCTTGTGGCCGTGAACCACAAGGTGGTGCGGCAATTCTTCGAGCAGGTCAAGGACATCCTTGGCGTCGATCTGCTCGGCACCTTGTCGTCAACCGGAGTGAACTGATGTTTTTTGCCGTTGGATTAACCGGCGCCGCGGGCTTCTGGGCCTTCGTGGTGCTGCTGCGTCAGCTGTATTACATCTGTCAGCCCAGTGAGGTGCTGATCTTTGCCGGGCTCAGCCGCACCACCAGTGATGGCCGCAAGGTGGGGTATCGCACCGTGCGGGGCGGCAGTGCCTTGCGTATTCCAGTGCTGGAGGAGGTGATGCGCCTCGACCTCAGCAACATGATCATCGAGTTGCGGGTGGAGAACGCCTACTCCAAGGGCGGCATTCCCCTGAATGTGGCAGGGGTGGCCAACATCAAAATCTCCGGCGACGAGCCTGGCATTCACAACGCCATTGAACGCTTGATCGGCAAGACCCAGGATGAAATACGGCACATCGCCAAAGAAACGCTGGAGGGCAATCTGCGCGGTGTGATGGCCAGCCTCACCCCTGAACAGCTCAACGAAGACAAGGTCACCTTCGCGCGCACGTTGCTGGAGGAAGCGGAAGATGATCTGCAGAAGCTGGGTTTGGTGCTTGACACCCTGCAAATCCAGAACATCTCCGATGACGTGCGCTATCTCGATTCCATCGGTCGCAAACAATTGGTGGAACTGAAGCGGGATTCCCGAATTGCGGAGGCTGAGGCCAGCTCCCAATCTGCGGTGAAGCAGGCCGAAAACGCGCGCATCACCTCCCTGCGTCGGCTCGACAAGGAGCTGGCTGTGGCCACGGCGAATGCGGAGAAGCGCGTTAAGGATGCCCTGACGCGTCGTGAGGCCCTGGTGGCCGAAGTGGAGGCGGAGGTGGGGGCTGAACTGGCCCGTGCCGAAGCTGAACTTCCAGTGCAGCAGGAGCGCATCAAGCAGGTGATCCAGCAGCTGGAGGCCGATGTGCTCGCTCCGGCGGAATCGGAGTGCCAGACCATGATGGCTGAAGCCAAGGGGGCCGCTGCCACGATCGTGGAGCAGGGCCGATCACAGGCCGAAGGTCTTCAGGATCTGGTCACCTCCTTGAAGCGGTCTGGGTCGGATGCCAAGCGCTTGTTCCTGCTGCAGAAGCTGGAGCCGCTGCTCACCATGCTCAGCAGCACCGTTCAGCCGATTGAAGTGGAGGAGGTGGCCCTGATCGGAGAGCGAGAGGGTCAGATGAACCTTTCGCTTGCCACCTTGTTGCGGCAGTTGCAAGACAGCACGGGCTTGCGGATCAGCCAGGCGCCCAGGTCCACCGGAGGCACGTCTGGGATCGTGCCTCCGGTGGGGCCAGAGGCGATCCCAAAGCCTGATTAAGGCGATGCAGCAGGCGGGGTGCCGCATTCAGGTGTCATGCCACGACGTTCGGTTCTCCCCCCTCCCGGGTGGCGACGGCACGAAATGCTCGCCCTAGCTTGGACACCCAACTCCGACGACACGCCATGGCGATTCGCGAGGATGACAATCAGCCGAACAGGCGATTCGGAATTATCAACCTGGTGTTGATCGGATTCGGAGTGCTGCTGTTGTTCAGCAGCTTCCTGCCGAACCAGGGGATGCAGCAGGTGCCACGGGTGCCCTACTCGCTGTTCATCGATCAGGTGAATGACGGCGCTGTGAAGCGGGCCTTCATTACCCAGGACCAGATCCGTTACGAGCTCAATGCTCCGGAAGAGGGAGCCCCTGCGGTGCTGGCCACCACGCCGATCTTCGACATGGATCTGCCCCAGCGCCTCGAGAGCAATGGCGTGGAATTTGCTGCAGCTCCTCCCAAGAAGCCCAACATCTTCACCACCATCCTGAGCTGGGTGGTGCCCCCACTGATTTTCATCCTGGTGCTGCAGTTCTTCGCGCGCCGTTCGATGGGTGCCGGCGGAGCTCAGGGGGCGTTGAACTTCACCAAGAGCAAGGCCAAGGTGTATGTGCCCGATGAGGAATCGCGCGTCACCTTTGCCGATGTGGCCGGTGTCGATGAGGCCAAGGCCGAGCTCACCGAGATCGTCGACTTCCTCAAGACCCCGGAGCGCTACACCGCCATCGGCGCCCGCATCCCCAAGGGGGTACTGCTGGTGGGCCCTCCCGGCACCGGCAAGACCCTGCTCTCCAAGGCTGTCGCCGGTGAGGCGAGTGTGCCGTTTTTCATCATCAGCGGCTC